>PEWR01000091.1:0-67382 GCA_002779395.1 Ignavibacteriales bacterium CG07_land_8_20_14_0_80_59_12 | reverse complement strand
CCGCGCCAGGGCTTCGTGGCGCTGAGGGTGTACAACCTCATCGGCCAGGAGGTGGCGACGCTCGTATCATCCGACCTTATGCCGGGGGCGCACACGGTGATTTGGAATGGGCAAGGACAGCAGTCCGGCGTCTATTTCCTGCGGCTGACGACTTCGGAGGGGATGTTCACGAGGAAGCTCCTTCTGCTGAAGTGATTTATTGACCCGCCATTGGCGGGTCAATAAATCATCCTGAGCGAAGCGAGGGATCTCTCAAGGCCCTATCGGTACAGCCCTTGCTCCTTAATGTACGCCTCCACCTTCTCCGGCACCAGATAGCGGATCGACTTACCGGCACGGACCGTTTCCCTCACCATCGTCGCCGAGATTTCAATGAGCGGTACCTCGACGAAGATCGCCCTATCAAGGTAAGGGGAATCTGCTGTCCGCGCTCCAGGGATCGGACGGTCCATCACAATCAGTTCCGCCTCGGAGAGGACGGCCTCAGGGTCCTTCCAGTCCCTGAACCCGAGGAAATTGTCGAGCCCGATGATGAGGTAGAGATCATCCGTGGGGAACCGGCGGTGCATCTCGCGGAGAGTCTCGATAGTGTACGAGACCCCTCCCCGTCTGACCTCGCAGTCGGAGACTTCGAATGCGGGGTTGCCCTCGACGGCAAGCTGGACCATCGCAAGCCGGTGCTTCGCCCCGGGAAGCTCCGCGGTCCCCTTGTGCGGCGGTGTGGCGGTTGGAATGAAGAGGACTCTCGAGAGTCCGGCTGATTCCCTCACCCTCTCGGCAACGATAAGGTGCCCGACGTGAGGCGGGTTGAACGATCCACCGAAGATCCCAATTCTCATTTTGTCCGACTCCTTTGTCGAGCTGTTGTCAAGCATCCTCCCCCGCGGCGGCACGCCGGACCTCGTTGAAGATCATCTCCGCTGTCCGCTGCCACGAGAAGAGCTTCGCTCGCTGCAGTCCCTTTTCCCGAAGTTCTTTCCGGCGAGCGTCCTGGCCCAAGACCGTCCGCAGCGCGCGGACGATTGCCTCGTTGCAAAGAGGATCGAAGTACTCTGCCGCCTCCCCTGCGACCTCTACAAGAGCCGGAGCCTCAGAGAGGACAACCGGCGTACCACATGCCATGGCCTCAAGAGGCGGGAGGCCGAAGCCTTCCCAGAGTGACGGGAAGACAAATGCGGCGGCGCCCCTGTACATTGACGGGAGGATGTCGGAGGCAACGTAATCGATGAAGAGGATCGGCGCATTCTCCGCCGCAGATTTCAGAGACGCGGCATGCCGGACATCGCCATGGCCCGCGATGACGAGACAGGTCTCGAACTCCTTCCAGGTGTCCCTGAACGCTCGAACCAGTCGATGAAGGTTCTTGTGGGGTCTCAGATTGCCAACATACAGAATGTACCGGCGGACGCCAAATCGTTCCGCCGCTTCGGGAGGAAGCGACCAGCTTTCCCCGTCCGTGGTAAAGACTGCGTCGTCATATCCTGCAGGGACGACAGATATCTTCGTCTCGTCGATGGAGTAGAATGACACGATGTCGCTCTTTGTCGCCTCGGAGTCTGCCGCAATACGTCGTGTACGCCCGAGCAGTGCAGGGACAAGGCGCCGGAAATTCCACTGCTGCCTTGAATGCTCGGCCGGGAACCGGAGCGGTGTAAGATCGTGCACCACCGTCACCATGGGGACTCTCGCTCCAAGCGGCCCCTCGGGCAGAGGGTTCAGAAGCACATCGGCGGAATCTCTCATGAGGAGACGAGGGAGCTCGGTCTGTGTCCAGAGCATCCGCAGTGCATGACCCCGGATGCCCCGATCCGGCCGGACAATCCGCGGGATACGCTTCACGCCCTTCAACCCCTCGATCTCGGCTGACGTGTAAACGGTGAGGTCTTCGCACATCCCGCTCAGCTCGCGGACCAGGTTCATTGCGAAAAACCCGAGTCCGGATGGCCTGTCGCCGATGATCGCTCCGTTGACTGCTATCCTCACGGGGCCTCTCCTCACCCGTACAGCTCGGCCGCCATGGCGGTGTACACCTCAAGCGTCTCACGAGCGCATCTTTCCCACGAGAAAAGCGCCGCCCTCTCCGTCCCCTGGCGTCGCAACTTGCGAACGAGCAGCGCATCAGTCAGCACGCCGCCAGCGGCCGCAGCAAGCTCCTGCGGTTCCCTGGTGTCGGCGTAGACGCAAGCGTCGCCGCAGACCTCATGGAACAGCTCATAGTCGGTGCAAACGACCGGGGTCCCACAAGCCATCGCTTCAATGAGCGGAATGCCAAACCCTTCGTAGAGGGACGGGAAAACAAACACGTCGGCGGCATTGTAGACATCGACGAGCCTTGCGTTTGGGAGAGAACTGATCTGTGTGACCGCACTTGCGATTTCCAGCTTCTCGATGAGGACTTTCTGCTCTGCTGAAAACTCACCGCCGACCTGCAGCAGATGGACTCGCAGCCCTCCCCTCAATAGAATGTCAACCGCCCTGAGGAGCGGATCGACGTTCTTTCTTCCGATGCACATGCCAACGTGAAGCAGCAGGTATTCACTCCCTGCCGGAAGATATCTGGAGCGCGCGGCCTCTCTTTCTTCACGCGGCAGGACTCTGTACTGTTCGTCTACCCCGTGGTAGACGACGCGGATGCGGTCCGGGTTGTAATCGTAGCTTCCCGTGATTTCCCTCTTTGAATACTCGCTGACCGCGATCATCCGGGCCGCCTTCAGAGTCCCCGCAAAGGCCCAGTCAAAGAACTTCATCCCCGGGCCGCGGTACGGCCACTGACGCCACGTGACCGGTGTGCCGCCGTGAAACGTGACAATCGTCTTTGCGGGGTCCATGAAATGAATGAGATGTCCATACGAGTTGTCCGCGACGTGATTCAGGTCCCCTTGGAGGAAACGTGACTTCAGTCCATAGTAATAGCGAAGAACGAGGAGCTGGCCCTTGCGGGCTGTAAGCTCCTGTTTCCCCACGCGCAGAGACACCGGCGGCAGGAGATACCGGTAGCGGACGGACCGCTCGGTGGCATCCCATCCGCCCGGGAGGATGCGCCGCAGCCCATCTGCGAGCCGGTCAGCGTAGACGATCTGGCTGAACCAGCGTTCCTCGTCGATGACGCGGAACAGACTGATCTTCATTTCGCAACGCCCCCGTCCCGGCGCTTCACGAACTGCTTCAGGACTGCCACATCCTCGTCCCGTATGCCGCGCAGGAGAAACGCGGCCGCCGCATACACGGCTGCCCCGGCAGCCCCCGCAGCAACCCATCCAGCGGGCGCCTTCAGCCAGTACATGACAGCACACGCCACCCCACCTGCAGCCACATAGACGAGAAGATCCCTTGAGACAAGCCGTTCGCGGAGGGAGCGGCAAATGAAGTAGAGCCCGAGGCCGGCGTTCAACGCTTCCGTGATCACGGTCACCACGCTTGCTCCCATGAGGCTATAGCGGGGAATCAAAAGGAAATTCAGCGACACGTTCACGGCGACGCCGACCGCCGAGAGGAGGATCAGCTGGTTCTGCAGGTGGATCGCCGTCATCGTAGTTATTGTGATGAACTCCACGAAGATGAACACCATCGCCCAGACGAGAATCTGGAATGCCGGAGCCGACGGTGCAAAACCGGGGCCGAGCGCAAGCCCGAGGAGTTCACCGCTCAGCATGCAGCCTCCCGCGGCAAGTCCGATCCCGATGAAGACGAGGAACCTGATGCTCTGGCGCACACCTCCGGCGACTTTCCATCGTTCGTTCACGTAGAGCGACGCCACCGCAGGCATCAAAGCCGAGCCGACCGCATCGGGGATGAACCCGAGCATCTCGATAATGCGGTACGGCGCACCGTACCAGCCGACCACGACGGCTCCCTTCATCGCCTCAAGCATCACTGTGTCAATGCGGAAACTTATCGTCCCCAGCACCACGATCGTGGCAAACGGAAACGACTCACGGAGAAGGCTCCTCCATCCTGGTACGTCCCAGCGGAGAGTGGGAACCACGAAGCGCCTCTTCAAAACGATGAACGCAAGGAGAAGCAGCACTGAGTTCGCAGCGATATAGGTGATGCCCACGGCGTAGATACCTGCGTGAAGGGCGAGCGCGAGGACGAGCCCGGCGAGCACCGCTCCCTTGTTCACCAGGTTGATGACCGCTTCGTACTGCATCTGCTGTTGAGCGCGAAAGACGCCGAAGAGAAGCCGGGCGTAAGCGTCCTGCATCACGGCAACACCGAAGAGGAAGATGACGATGCGCAGGTGAGAAGAGTAGCCGAAGATGAAGCTGCCTGCAATGGCGATGACAAATGCGATGACTGTGAGGAGCAACCGGAGTGTGACGGCCCGTGAGACAAGAAGCTGGACAGGGTGCCGCTGCTGGGCGATGTCCCTTATCACCGTTGTTTCGATTCCCATACTTGCCAAGACGGTGAAAAGAGCCCCGTAAGAAAGCCCAAAGCTCATTTCGCCAAAGCCAAGGTCCCCGAGGAGACGGGCAAGGATCATGTAGCTGACGAAGACAATGGACTTCGTGAGGACTTGCGAGGCACCGAGAAGGCTTGCATTGCGAAGGACGCGCTGTGTGGTTGTCATCCGGATTCCGCCTGTCAGCCGGGATCTGGGGGCGTCGTGCCGACGGGGCGCCGGATCTCACCCCTCAACCGGGCAACCTCACCCCGGTACGATTCTCGCCTCCCTTCCTCGCAAATCCGGCTCTGGTGTTTTCGGAAGGCGAGCTCCGTCGCCAGGCGTACATAGAGGTGGCGGTCGACGAACGGAGGGCACCAGTCATTCCGCCTCCGCGGCACGGGGATGACAGCCGCTATCAACGAAAGCAATGCCACGCGATCACTCCGGGATTGAAGAGTCGATCCAGATCTTCACCTGTTTCACCGCAGTCTGAGACCGTCTCGTGACCGCGATACGGAGCGGTCCGCTGCGGAACGTCTCGCCGGCGCGGGGGATCCGCCCCGCCTGCTCCACGACGAATCCTGCAATGGTATCATATCCGTCGGATTCGGCGACGACCTCGCCAAATCGTTCATTGAGCCGCCGCACGGTCATCCGTGCGTCGACGAGGAATCCGCCGTCCTGTGCTTCGATGATCTCTTCCGGTTCCTCGTCATATTCGTCGCGGATCTCGCCCACGATTTCCTCGAGGATATCCTCGAGCGTGACGATCCCCTCCACCCCACCGTACTCATCGATCACAAGGGCGAGGTGGATGTGTTGAGTTTGCATCTCCCTCAGGAGCGCACCGAGCCGTTTAGTCTCGGGGACGAAATACGCGGGACGGACGATGTCCTCGAGGACAATGACGTTCCGATGCTGAAGGAGCGCGAGGAGATCCTTTGTGTAGATCACACCAAGGACATTGTCGATGGTCCCGTCGTAGACGGGAACACGCGAATACCCTTCCTCAGCGAGGAGCTCCAGAAGTTCGTCCCGCGACGTGTGGATGTCGACGGCGAAGACTTCCGGCCGGGGGACCATGATTTCCCGAACCGTCATCCCGCGCATGTCAAGAACGCCGCGGAGAAGCTCTTCCTGGTAGACCTCGTCCTCGGAGCGACCTCCTGCCGCCCCTTCACCTCCACTTCTTTCTCCTGAAGCGCGACCCAGGAACGGGAGTCTTGCGATCGGGCGGAGAGCAAAGCCGGCCACGATTCCCGCCATCAGCGAAAGAGAGACGATTACAAGGCACTCCAGCATCAGCAATCGGCTCGCGGCTGATCTGTGCAACCCGAAACATCACCCGGGCGACTGCCCGGCGCTAAGAGGAACGTGATAGAAACTCCATGCCGTAACGCTATAAAGACTTCATCCAATCTAATTTACTCGACGGAACGCCGCAAAGCAACCCTCTTTTCAGTACTCCACGGCCTCAAGAAAGAGACCGCGGGGCGGCGCAGACATCCCGGCCCGCCTTCGATCTCTTGCCTCCAGGATTTCTCGAAAAGCATCGAGGGGCGTGTAGCCACGGCCGATGTTCACCATTGTTCCCACGAGGGCACGCACCATGCCACGGAGAAACCTATCCGCCCGAACCTCATAGACAAGTCTTCCATCAGCCTCGAACCACAGGGAGCTGCTGACAGTGCACCGGCGGTTTGCTTCGCCGTCCTGGACTCTCGCAAAAGAGCTGAAATCGTGCGTGCCGATGATTACCGGCGCTGCTCTGCCGAGGAGGCTCACGTCGAGCGAGTACCTCACGCACCACGCGGTGCGGCGACCAATCGCCTCGCGCCTGCGTGTGATGAAGTATCGGTACATCCGTTCCCTCGCGCTATATCGTGCGTGAAAATGTGCGTCGACCTCTTCAACGTCGTGGACGGCTACGTCTTCGGGGAGACGCGCGTTCAACGCCTTTTGCATGGTATGCGGATCAAGGTGGGTCTCGAGCTTCGCGTGGGCCACCTGGCCGCGTGCATGGACGCCCGCATCAGTCCGACCTGCGCCGATCAACGTCACGTCGTGACCCACGATCGAGGAAAATGCCGTCTGGATCACTCCCTGCACAGTGCGACCGCGCGGCTGCACCTGCCAGCCGACGAAATCGGTTCCGTCGTATTCTATCAAGAGCTTGAAATTGCGCATGGAGGAGCGGCTTCTGAGTGATTTGAGCCTTCCCCTTGTGTCATCGCGAGGAAGGAAGAGCGAAGCGAGACGGACGGCGCCCGCCTTGGCGGGCTTCGATCCGCAGCGGCGGACCTCGCAATGACATCCGCAGCGAGCGTCGGTCGCGCTGCTCAGTCAAGCGTCACAACGACAATCAGCACGATGCCCGGCGTTCCGTCGCCCCTCAGACCCGTCGGCGAGATGGAAGCCTTCCATCGCGATGCCTGCCGACCGGCATGGAGAGCGCTGATGACATGGTTCACGATGACTCCTGCAAGCACGAACTTTGTCGCGCTGAAGGCGGCATCGGCGTTGATGCGCATCGTCCGGTATTTTGCGCGCGAGGCGTCTGAATCCCACTGCCACCCGTATCCTGCAGCAGCATTATACACCTTCGAGAGCTGGCGATCCCGGAGCTTCTTAGCGTTGTAGTCGTACACACTGAGGTAATTGCCAACATCGACGAAGAACTGATCGTCTTTTCCTGCAGAGAGGACACCGGCGTGTTCCACGGCATGCGCCCGCGCGGCGGACTGTGTCCATCGCCCGTACCCGTCGACCGCCGCATAGCCCGACCACAAGACCGCTTCAGCTCCGAGGAAGACGAGGGCGGACCCTTCATCCTGCACGTAGTACTGCCCGGCGCCCGGTACGGCGAGAGACATGAGCGTAGCCCCGACTACCGAGCGTCTCCCCTGACCCTCCTCCACGTTCGTGGAAGAGAGCAGTCCCATGGGACTTTTCGACGGCAAGAAGGCGCCCGGCGCCAGCACCGCCGAGGCGTGCGCCAGCACCGCTGAGGCGTGCGCCAGCACCGCTGAGCCGTGCGCCAGCACCGCTGAGGCGTGCGGCAGGTGCTGCGCGCCGACCGGCGCCGCGACACAAACCAGCACCGCGAGTGCGACACGCCCAAATGACCTCATGCTTCTCCTCCTTCCATCATCAGCAAGCGAAACACATTCTTCCAGTCACCGTCGAAGACCTCCACACGCCCACCGAGGCGGAGCGACAGGTCGGCGAGCGTCCAATCGTCGAGAAAGAGTCCCTCGCCGTTCACGACATCCGGGGGAAGCAGCGTGAGGTCGCTCTTGCCGCGTCCCTTCAGAGCCTTGCAGAGACTCTCCCCCGAGAGAAGTCCGGCAACAGTCACGCTCCTTCCGAACAATCGGTTCGGCACCGTCGCCAGATCCACCGAGAGACCTGCAATCCCGTTGAGCCGATTCAAGACGACATTCTTCATGAACCCGGATGCGAGCTCCCCGGTTGCGATGGTCATCGACCTCGGAGCCAGGATTCTCTTCGGGAATCGACGCGACGCGCGCGAGAACTCGTCAAGGAACAACCGCACCATCCCCACGCCGTTCTCAATTTGCGGGTATCCATCATAGAAATCAACTCCCGGGAACCTCTCACCTGCCATGAGGTAGAATTCGTCCGAAGGATAGACGAAATTCCTCCCCGATGCAGCCCGGAATACACGCTGCCATCCCTGTGTTTCTTGAAGAATCCTCCGGGCCTCGGCCTCCGACGGCCTCCTCAGGCCCTCCAGCCTATCCCGGTGTTCCGTGAGGCCGACCGGAACCACTGCAAGCGAGATGACGGACTCGCGGAGCGCCCAGAGATCCATCACCGTTCGTTCAAGCGAGTCACCGTCGTTGAAACCGGGACAGAGGACAATCTGCGTGTGCATCCTGATGCCGTTCCCGGCGAGGAATTTCATTTTGTCGAGAATCCGATCGTCCTTCTTCAGACGCATCAGGCGTCTGCGCACCGCGGGGTCGGTCGAATGGACCGACACATACATAGGAGAAAGGCGCTCCTCCGCGATGCGCCTGAGTATCGCAGGCCCGGCGTTCGTCAGGGTCGTGTAGTTGCCGTACATGAACGAAAGCCGATAGTCGCCGTCCCTGACATAGAGGACGTCCCGAAGTCCCTTCGGGTTCTGGTCGACGAAGCAGAAGACGCAGTCGCTGCCGCAGCGGATGACCGCAGATTCCTCCGGGATGATTCCGAGAGTCTCCTCCGGCTCCTTCTCGATCTCGAAGAGAGTAACCGCGCCGCGCCGCGAGACTCTTGCTCCGATGAGCGCTTCGCTCTCGCGGAACTTGAGGTCGATCTCGTCGGCGACTTTCCGACCGTTGATCTCAAGGATCTCGTCCCCGGGCAGAATCCCCAGCTCGGCGGCAATGCTCTCGGGTTCGACAGCCTTCACCTTCACGACTCTCTCCCCTTCTCCCCTTCCCGCTTCTGCAACCAGCCGCAAGCCGCACCGCCGGAGTAACCATCAATGACCACAGGCACGATCTCGTTCTCCAGCGCGGCATCTGCATCGACCCGGACGCGAAGATAGTTTGGCGCCAGGCCGAACATCGCCGCCCCATCCTTCGAGTAGTCGCTCTCCAGAAGGACGGGAAGCACCGAACCGACGAACTTGAGGGCGAATTGCTTCTTCTTTTCCGCGCCGAGCATTCTCAGCATGGCGCTCCGCCGGGCCCTCTCCTCCACGGGCACGACCCGTCCCATCGCTGCGGCAGGCGTATTCTCGCGCTCTGAGTAACTGAAGACGTGGAAGTAGGATGCGGGAAGCTCGCTGAGGAAGCGATGTGTTTCCTCGAACTCATCGACAGTCTCCCCCGGGAATCCGACGATCACATCGACGCCGATCCCCGCCTGCGGAAGGTGGGAGAGGACGGCATCGACGCGGTCCCGGTAGAATTCCTTGCGGTATCTTCGCCGCATCCTCCCAAGGACGGAATTGCTTCCGCTCTGGAGAGGGATGTGGAAGTGGGGGGCGATCCTCGACGACCTGCTCGCGAGCTGCAGGATCTCGTCTGTGAGCAGGTTCGGCTCAATGGAGCTGATGCGGAGGCGACGAAGGCCTTCAATCTCCTCAAGCCTGCAAAGGAGGTCATGGAAGCTCCAACCCGACGTTCTGCCATAGTCCCCCACGTTCACGCCGGTGAGAACGATCTCCTTGTATCCTCGCACGACAACCGCCCGCGCGCGGTCCTCCACGGCCCCGGGGCTTTCACTTCTCGACCTCCCGCGCGCTTGCGGAATGACACAGTACGAACAATTGTAGTCGCAGCCGTCCTGGATCTTCAGGAACGCGCGCGTACGCCCACCAAAGCCGCTCGAGTCCGCTCCCCAGAAGTGCGTGTCGTCACCCGGTGAGACGAGAACAAGCGGGACGTCGCGCCTGCGGAAGTCGGTGATGAGCTCAAAGAGGCGGCCTTTCTCCCGGGAGCCGACAACCGCATCGACGCCGTCGAGCGACGCTGCCAGCTCGGGATGAAGCTGCGCATAGCATCCCGTCACCACGATAAAGGCGTCCGGCGCCCGGCGGCGGATTCGCCGGATGACCTGACGGCACTCCCGGTCGGCACTCCCCGTCACACTGCACGTGTTAATGATCCACACGTCGGCATGCTCACCGTCAACTGCGAGTGCAAAACCGTTCCGGGTGAAGGCGGCAGCGACGCCGGCGCTCTCGGCATAGTTCAGTTTGCAGCCGAGCGTGTGGATCCCGACGGTCTTCATTCTTTCCTCGGAGGATTCCTTCCCTTGTACAACTGCAGCAAGCCCCGATACTGAAAACCTGGCAGATCTCATGGACCTGCCAGGTTCTCCAGACAACGGATCGATGCTGCCTGCGGTGCCCGGACGCTACGAGTCGACGGGAGGATTCGCCTCAGGATTCGGCCCGGGATCCCCTTCGGTTGCCTCCTCTGACTTTGCCTCCGGAGAAGCCAGCGAGTCGGCCGCTGCCGGCGATTCAGCAGCGGGCTGCTCTTGAGCTGGCGCTGCGGCAGCGGAATCGGACGGTACTTCATCCGTCTCCACCCCGGGAGCCACTTCCACAACATCCTTCATCGTCACAGGCGTGAGCCGATGCTTCCGTGAATACTCGTCGACGAGTTTCTGCTCCTTATCCCTCAGGTATTCAAGGACCGAGAGGACGATCTTCTTGGAGTCGGCATCAAACTCGATGACCTTCAACGGAAGTGCGTCGCCCACCTTGAACGCGTCGCCGATGTTCTTCACGGGTGTCATCGATAGGTGCGAGAGCGGGACGAACCCATCGACTCCCTCCGGGAGCTCGACGATGACGCCCTTCTCAATGACGCGGACGATCTTCCCTTCGGTCTCCGTTCCGGCGCGGTAGGTGCTCGCGAACGTATCCCACGGGTTGCCGGAGACCTGCTTATGCCCGAGGGAGATCCGCCGCTGGTCCTTGTCGATGCCGAGGATGACGACATCAAGACGCTGACCCTTTTTTACGAGCTCACCGGGGTGACGGACTTTCTTCGTCCATGACAGGTCAGAGATGTGAACGAGGCCGTCGATCCCCTCCTCGAGCTCGACAAACACACCGAAGTTCGTGAGGTTCCGGACCGTCCCAGTGTGCTGGGATCCGACGGGGTACTTCTCCATGATCTTCTCCCACGGATCCGGCTCGAGCTGCTTCATGCCGAGCGAAATGCGCCGCTTGTCCTTGTCGACGCTCAGGATCACGGCATCGATCATCTGTCCCATGGAGACGACCTGGGACGGGTGCTTGATGTGCTGCGTCCAGCTCATCTCGGAGACGTGGATGAGTCCCTCGATGCCGTGCTCGATCTCCACGAATGCGCCGTAGTCTGTGAGCGAGACGACCTTACCGTTGATCTTCGTCCCGACCGGGTAGCGTGTCTCGATGTTTTCCCACGGATGCGGCTGTAGCTGCTTGTAGCCGAGCGAGATTCTCTTCTTCGCCTCGTCGAAGTCAAGGACAACGACGTTCACCGTCTGGTCGAGCTTCACAATCTCGGAGGGGTGGCCGATGCGGCCCCAGGAGAGGTCGGTAATATGGACGAGGCCGTCGACGCCGCCGAGGTCGATGAAAGCACCGAAGTCCGTGATCGCCTTCACTGTCCCTTCGAGGACCTGCGTCTTCTCGAGCTTTTCGAGGATTGCCTTTCGCTGGCCGGCGAGCGATTCCTCGACAATGACGCGGTGGCTGACAACAACGTTCTCGGTGGGCTGGTTCACCTTCACGACACGGAAATCCATCATCTTCCCGATGAGGGAGTCGAAGTCACGCACCGGACGGACATCGATCTGCGACCCGGGCAGGAACGCCTCGACGCCCATAAGGTCCACCACCATGCCGCCTTTGATGCGCCGGGCGATTCGCCCCTGGAGGATCTCGCCGGTTTCGAAAGCGCGACTGACTTTTTCCCATACGCGCATGAAATCGACGCGCTTCCGGGAGAGGATGAGGCGGCCGTCCTTGTCCTCCACGCTCTGCAAGTAGACTTCCACCTCGTTTCCGACCTTCACTTCCTCAAGGGATGTGAACTCGGCGAGCGGAACGATCCCCTCCGACTTGAAACCTATGTCAACGACGACGTCGTTGCCAAGAATGGCGACGATCCGGCCGTGAACGACTTCGCCTTCCGAGAACTTCCCTGTCGCCTTGTCGATCATCTCCATGAGCGTCGAGCGCTCTTCGGGGCTGTACTCGCGCTCAGTCATGTCCGTCGACGACTTTGCCGACGCCTTCGCCACCGGGGTCTGATGCTGCGGAACACGCTGTTCCTGCCCGGTGGCTTCCTGTCCACCGACGTTCTCCTGCGTCTGTTCGTCTGTCATTCAACCTCCAAGAGCCGATCCGCCACCAGACGGACCACTACGCGGTCCGTCTGGTTGGCCGATCTAGTCCCTCGCTGCTCCGCGGCGGAAGCCGCCTCGAAAGCCGTTCGGCAGAGAAAGACATTGTTTGTTGTTGTACATAGGTTATCGGGCGGCGGCTTCGCGCAAACACGTGCCGGAGCTGTGTCGTCATCCGGCCGCTGCCGTGCCCCGCGGGGCCTCGGACAGCACTTCAATTGACTTCCTCACTTCCTCCATCAGCCATTGTGGTGTCGACGTCGCCCCTGTCACACCGACGCGGGCTGCACCCGCAAACCACAAAGGATCGACCTCTTCTCCGCGTTCCACGAAATGTGTTCGTGAATTCTCCTCGCGGCACATCTCGAAGAGGACCTTTCCGTTCGAACTTTTCCGTCCGGCGACAAACACCACGACGTCGTGTTCACGAGCGAAGATGCGGAGCTTCCGGTCGCGGCCAAAGACCTGTCCGCAGATGGTGTCCTTCGCTCGGAAATGCTCTTCGGCGGTCTCCTCCGTCGACGCGACGACGAGTTCCTTCACCCTTCTCTGAAGTTCTTCCTTGAGGAGATGGAAGCCCCCCTTGTCCATCGTCGTCTGCGAGAACAGCACCGTTTTCCGCCGGAGATCAATCTTATCGATTTCCTCAACGGACTTCACAACGATCGCATCGCCCTTTGTCTGCCCGAGCAGCCCCACGACTTCCGCGTGCTCGGCCTTGCCGAAGATCGCGATTTGGTAGCCTGCGTCATAGAACTTCCGGATGCGTTCCTGCACCTTCGATACCACAGGGCACGTTGCATCGACGATCGTGATATTGTACTGCCGGGCAAGCTCGAAGGTGCCCGGCGGCTCGCCGTGGGCGCGCAACAGCACATGTTTCCCGCCGAGGTTCTTCAGGTCCGCGTGTGTGATCGTTCTGAGCCCCTTTGCCTCGAGGCGCTTGATCTCTTCCGGGTTGTGGATGATGTCACCGAGACAGAAGAGCTCGCCGTTCGCTTCCATCGTCCGCTCGGCGATGTCGACGGCTCTCACGACGCCCCAGCAGAACCCGGCGTGTCCATCCACTTCAACAACCATCGCGCATTTTCTCTCTTGCTTCTTCGGGTATTGTGTGCTCCTTCACGAGGCTCAACACGCGCGCAACCTGCTCCTCAATCGTGAGCGATGTCGTGTCGATCTCAACGGCCTCAGGCGCGCGTCGGAGCGGACTGTTCGCGCGGGATGTGTCGCGTTCATCACGCGTCTTCAATTCCTCGAGCACCGCCTGGTCCGACACTTCGATGCCGCGGAGCTGAAGCTCCCGTCTGCGGCGTTTAGCTCGTTCTTCCAGCGACGCCGTCATGAATATCTTCAGCCCGGCAACGGGAAACACCACCGTCCCCATGTCGCGCCCTTCCGCTACAACGCCGCCGGCCTCGCCGATCTTCCTCTGCTGGTTCGCGAGGACTTCACGGACGTGCTTGACAGCGCTGATCACACTTGCGGCGGATGAGATCTCAGGGCTGCGAATGAGCGCTGTGACGTCCTCGCCATCGAGAAAAACGCTGATCTCTCCGTCATCGTTTCCGAGAGTGACGTACGTCTTCTCTGCGAGAGAGCCGATTGAAGAAGTTTCCCCGAGCGGAATTCCCGAGCGGAGGACTTTGAGGGCGAACGCCCTGTACATCGCTCCGGTGTCAAGATAGAGGTACCCGAGTGAACGAGCCACCGCTTTGGCGGTCGTGCTTTTCCCGCAGCCGGCTGTCCCGTCGATCGCGACGATAATCCCGCGTTTTCGCGCGCCTTCGTAGTTGACCATAAAGTATATAAATATATCAAAAAGCCCCTCCCGAATCAAACAATTCCAGCTCCCTTGCTAGATTCCCAGGAAGGGCTCATCCGGTCAATCCGCGAAGATTTCCGCGCACAATGCGTCCCGGCCTCAGTGCACCGCGCACACCGAAATCAGCGGAACTCCTTGTCCACCACCTCAATTTCGCCCGGATACCGGATCGCCCCGAATGGACCGTCGACGCTTGGCTGTACGAAGAGCCGGAGACGCGACGCCGATCCATTCACACCGCCGATGGCCATCGCAAGGTTTACAAGCCCTTTCAGACTGTGGCCCCGGAATGTCTTCATGAGGTCGAGCTCCATCGGGACGGGGACGTTGACGGATGTCCCCCCTTCGGGGACCCGAAGCGGGCCTGTCACGTTGCCGCTCACAGCAAACGAGGTGTCGATGACAAGCCGCCACCGGAGGTCCCTGAGGACGAGGGAGAAGCCTGAGCTTGACGTGTTCGGGTTGCGGACGTCTGTGTTCAGTGTGAACTGCACGGGCATTCGCTCCGTCGCAAAGTCCGATGCAACGCGGGCGACATCACCGAGACGAAGGTCGCTGTAAGACGACATGGATGAGAGCGAAATCCCGGAAAGCCTGAAGTTTGAGACGGACGTCAACTTGAACTGGAGGTTCTTGACAGTCTGGACCGGCTGGACGCCCTCCATCGCCTGCTTCACCGTCGCGCAACCGGATAGTACCATCGTCACCGCTGCGATCACTGCAAGCTTGCGTCTCATAGTTACCTCTCCTAAATTTTTCTGTAGAACGGGCGGAACCTGCGATGCGGAAACTCACATACGATGAGATCAGGAGCCGGCGGCTGACGACAGAGCAGATGAAGAGCGCCGAGCGATTGCCCATCATTGCCGTTGTCGACAGCGTCCGGAGCCTCTACAATGTCGGATCGATCTTCCGAACCTCCGATGGGGCGCGGGTCGAGCGTTTGATCCTCACCGGGTTCACGCCTCACCCGCCGAGGCCCGAGATCGAAAAGACCGCTCTCGGCGCGACGCAGACGGTGCCGTGGGAATACTCGCGCGACCCCGTCCCACCAATCGAAGCACTTCTCGCGCGCGGCGTCACCGTCTGTGCGCTCGAAATCACGGACGCGTCCATTCCCTACACAGAGATGCCGCGCTCAGCGTTTCCTCTTGCACTGGTCGTGGGAAACGAGATCTCGGGCATCTCCAAGGAAATCCTCAACCTCGCCTCCCTCGCCATCGAGATCCCGATGGCCGGCATGAAGCAGTCCCTCAACGTGGCCGTCGCCTACGGGATCGCACTCTTTGAGCTTGCACGCATCTGCCGCGCGGGCACAGATCACCGCTGAGGCAAATCAGTCTCCCCGGGTTCCTTCGCGAGCGTGTAGAAGTCCTCCTTCTCGAGCGTATGAATCCTGAGAACCCCGGCCCTCACGAGCTGGACGAGGATCCGCGAGGCGCGCCTCTCCGAGATGTTTACGAGGTGCGCAAATTCCCGCAGGGTAATCTGCTCATGTTCGTCGAAGTATGCGAAGAGCCGCCGCTCATTCTCCCCTACAGAGAGGCGGAGAGGCGGTGCGTCCGGGTCTTCGTCTTTGAGGATCCGGACAACCTCACGGCTGGCGATGACCGACTTGTCGTTCACCCGGATGTACGCCCGCGGCGGCTCGCCCTTATTCCCGTCATCGACGAAGAAGTGAGGCTTTGACCGGCTCTCGGCCACCATCGCCACAATAACATCCTTGCCGCGGTAACTAATGATGTCCGCGGTGACGGCAATCGGCGGCGAGCAGAACTGCTCACCCGAGGTTCTCACGAGTTCGATCTCTTCCTTCTCGCTTTCGACCCCGACGATTGATCCGTCGTCGTCCACTCCAAAGAGGATGCAACCTCCCTTCGTGTTCGCGAAAGCAATCAAGGACTTGGCAATCTTCCGTGGAGACGGGACCTTCCGTTTGAACTCCACGTGAAACCCTTCGCCACCCTCGATCAGCTCCAGGAGTTCATTCAAGTTCATGTGCCATTTCCAAGGATCGTCAATAGGACCGCGCGTTCATCCGCCTCAGGATAATTGCGGCCCGGCGCACGACGAAACGCTGGTCGCTGTTCGGCCTGTGCCGGATCGGACTCGGCAGAACAGCCGCCAGGCGGGCGGCCTGTTCGCGTGAAAGCGACCTGGCCGGGATGCCGAAGTACGTTCGCGACGCCATCTCGGCGCCGAAGATCCCGTCCCCCCACTCCGCAATGTTGAGGTATAGTTCAAGGATCCGGTTCTTCGAAAGCTGCCATTCGAGGAGGTATGTGATAAGGACCTCCCGGAGTTTCCGGAGCGGGTTCCGCGACGACGAGAGGAACAGGTTCTTCGCGAGCTGCTGCGTGATCGTGCTCGCGCCGCGGACGATCTCTCCCTCCTCCCAGTTGATCTCCATCGACTTCTGGACCTCGTACCAGTCGATCCCACTGTGCTGGTAGAACATGCCGTCCTCCCCGGTGATCGCCGCGTGGATAAGGTCCGGGGAGATGCTGCCGAGCCGCACCCACTGCTGGCGGATTTTGTACGCATGGCCGTCGGCCTTCGCCTCGGCGATGCGGTCATCCATCATCGCAGTCCGCTGCGGGTTCACCGTCCGGAGGACCGCAATTTCAACGAACGGAAGCGTGCCGACTTCGAGCGCGACGAAGAGAAGGACAAGGAGGCACAGCGATCCGATCTTGTGGTGCCACACCCAGGAAGCGAGAACACGCATCTTACAGCTCCGTCCCCTCTCCGCTCCGTTTGAGGGCTTCGCGCTGAGAGCGGATCCGGGCGGCATCGAGGTAGTTCTGAAGAAGAAGTGCTGCCGCAATCTGGTCGACGGAGGATTTCTCCGCGCGCTGCTTCTTCTTCATCCCCATTTCGAGCATTGACTGGTGCGCTCGGACCGACGTGAGCCGCTCGTCCCAGAGCGTGACGGGGAGGCTGAACGATTCCCTCAGCCTCGCCGCGAAGAGTCGAGCCTCCTCAGCGCGCTTCCCCACTTCCCCCTTCATCGTCCGCGGTTCGCCGACGACCATCTCCGCGACGTTATGGTCCTCAACGATGTTGCGAAACGATGCGAGTAGCCTCCCGTCATTCGGAAGGGTTGTGAGAGGCGAGGCAATCGTGCCCGTCGGGTCGCTCAGCGCGATCCCCACACGGCGCTCACCGTAGTCTACTCCGAGTATTCTCGTCATGGGAGGGGTGCCGCGCTACTCCTCAAGTCGTTCCACGCGGAGAACACCCTTGGTCTTCTTTATCCGATCGATGAGGATCCGCAGGTGTTCGAGGTCCTTGACGTAGAGGAGGATCGAGCCCTCGAACATGGAATCGTGGGTGTCGAGGTTGACGCCGCGGATGTTCGTGTTCTGATAGTTCGCGATCACGTGCGTGATCTCGCTCAACATCCCGGGCCTGTCCTCCCCTCCGACTCTGATGCCTGCAAGGAACTCCTCTCCCGCCGTCGGGGGCCAGCCCACCTCGACGACCCTGCCTGGGTCTGTCATCTGCATCCGCTCGACATTCTGGCATGACCGCCTATGTACCTTGATCCCCTCGCCGATGGTCACGTACCCCACGATCGCATCGCCCGGGACCGGGTTACAGCATTTCGCGTACGTGTGCATGACATCTGTCGCCTGCTGCCCGGGGAGCAGGATCCCGCCGAGAGTGCTCCGGGCGGTCCGGACGAATTGCGTGAAGACGTTCTGTGCCTGCTCTCGAGCAGGTTCGGCCGCGGGCTGTGCCTCGGTCCGCTGGAAGAACCGGACTATGTCGTCGGGGTTGATCGACTCCTGCGCGATCTTCGCGAAGAGCGCCTGCCTGCTTTCCAGCTTCATTTCCTTCAGGATTTTCGCGTAGTCATCATCCCCCAGGCGGAGCTTGTTCCGCTTGAGCTTCCTGTCCCAGATTTCTCTTCCGCGCTCGGCGGCGGCGCGCGCCTCCTCCTTGAGCCAGCGCCGGAGGTGCGCCTTCGCCTTGTGTGTGACGACGAATTTCTCCCAGTCGGCGCTCGGCGTCTGGTTCTTCGACGTGATCACCTCAACCTGGTCGCCGCTATGGAGGATCGTATTGAGAGGAACGATGCGGCCGCTCACCTTCGCGCCGATGCAGTGGTACCCGACATCGGAGTGGACTTCAAAGGCGAAGTCGACCGGTGTTGAGCCGCGAGGCAGGATCTTGAGGTCCCCCTTCGGCGTGAAGAGGTAAATCTCCTCCTGGTAGAGGTTGAGCTTGAAGCTCTCGAGGACCTGCTTCGCCTGGGTCTCATCGCTCGAGCGGGGCTCGAAGATCTCCCGCACCCACGCCGTCCATTCCTCGAGCTCCCTGTCCACCTTCAGGACGTCCTCCTTGTATTTCCAGTGCGCCGCGACGCCACGCTCGGCAACCTCGTGCATCTCTTGGGTGCGTATCTGCACCTCGACCATCTTCCCTTCCGGACCGATGACAGTCGTATGGATCGACTGGTAGCTGTTCTTCTTCGGGACCGAGATATAGTTCTTGAAGCGCTCGGGGATCGGGATATAGATCTCGGAGACGATCCCATACACCGCAAAGCAATCGGTGTTGTCGTTCGTGTCGAGGATGATCCGGATGGCAAAGAGGTCGTAGATCTCATCGAGTGGTTTGTTCCGGTTCATCATCTTGTTGTGGATGCTGAACAGGTTCTTCGGTCGCCCGCTGATTTCGAACCTGTACCCGTCCGCCTTGAGCCGCTCCTCGATGGGCTCGATGAACCGTTTAATGTAGTGCTCGCGCTCCCGTCGTTTGGCACTGATCTGTTGCTTCAGTTCGTCGTATTCCTTGGCCCTCAGGTACTTGAAGCCAAGGTCCTCGAGCTCCCACTTGATGTTCGCGAGGCCGAACCTGTGCGCGAACGGGGCATAGAGGTCGAGAGTCTCCTTGGCGAGCCGCTCCCGTTTCTCGGGCGGAAGGTATTCAAGTGTCCGCATGTTGTGGAGGCGGTCCGCGAGCTTGATGAGGATGACCCTCACGTCGTGGACCATGGAGAGGAGCATCTTCCGGTAGTTCTCGGCCTGCGTGATGGTGTGGCCGCGGAAGATGTCGGTGATCTTCGTCACCCCGTCGACGATCTCGGCGACGGTGTCGCCGAACTCGGCACGGATATCCTTCATCTCGAACTCGGTATCCTCGACGACATCATGGATGAGAGCGGCTGCGACGGAGACGTCGTCAAGCGGGACTTCGCGAGCGACGATGAGGGCGACGTTGTACGGGTGGTTGAAGTACGGCTCGCCAGACGCGCGGATGTCGTTCCGGTGCGCGGCGAAACTAAACTGGTACGCCCGCCGGATGAGGTCGTCGTCCACGCTGGAAAGGTTCAGGTGGCACACGCGGAGCAACTCTTCAAGCTTCCGCTCGTACGTGCCGGTTCCCGTATGGATCATGGGGAGCATATTCGATCAACACCCTTTATTGAAACGTCCCCTGCCACGCGAAAGTTCGATGCACCCAACGTCAACTCATGGTGCCAAAAATCCGGTCACCGGCGTCTCCGAGTCCGGGGAGGATGTATCCTCGCTCATTGAGCTTCCGGTCAAGGACCGCGGAGAAGACCGGCACCTCACGATGCTCGCGGCCCAGCAGTCCGACCCCCTCGGGAGACGCGACGATGCACACCACACGTATCCTCTTCGCTCCCTTTTTCTTCAGGAAGGTGACAGCGGCGGCGGCGCTCCCGCCCGTGGCAAGCATCGGGTCGAGGAGAATGACGACGCTCCGTGAGAGCGACTTCGGGACCTTGAAGTAGTAGTCGACCGGCTTGAGTGTCGTCTCGTCACGGAACAGGCCGATGTGCCCGACCTTTGCCTCAGGAAGGACCTCGAGGAAGCCGTCGACCATGCCGAGCCCCGCCCTGAGAACGGGAACGAGGACGATGCTCTCCGCAAGCTTGTGCCCCGTGGTCCGCTCGAGCGGCGTGTTGACCCGGACCTCCTTCACGAGGAGGTCCTGCGTCGCGGCGAAGGCAAGGAGGGAGGAGATGCGACCAAGCGTGGACCGGAACAACTCATGGTTTGTCTCTCGGTCCCTCAGGATGGTAATGTCGCGCTTGATCAGCGGATGATCGACAAGGACGAGGTTTTTCATTGATGCCTCACGACGCAGGGGACGGTCACTTCCTTCGGAACCGGAATGTGAGAGGGACGCCGGAGAAGCCAAAGCGTTCGCGGAACTGATTCTCGAGGAAGCGCGTATACGTCTCGGAGATGTCATCGGGAAAGTTGGTGAAGAAGACGAAGACTGGTGGGCTCCCCTCCGCCTGAACCACATGCCGAAATTTCACCTCACGAATGCCGACAGGCGGATGCGGGTTCCCACTTGTGATCGTTTGCACGAATTCGTTCAGCGTTGAAGTCTCAATTCGCTTCTCCATCTCGGCCCGAACGGCCTTTGCCATCTCGAGGAGCCTGTAGATGCGCTGCTTCGTGACCGCCGAGATGAAGATGATGGGGATGAAGCCGTGCCGGCGCAGGCCCAACCGGAGGTGCCGCTCGAACGTCTGCGCTGTGGTCGAGTCCTTCTCGACGAGGTCCCATTTGTTCACCGCGACAATGATGCCGCGTTTCCGCTCGATCGCCTCTTCAATGATCTTGAGGTCCTGCGTCTGGAGACCGAACGTCGCATCGACAAGGACAACCGCGACGTGGCAGGCTTCGAGCGTGTGGAGTACGCGCAGCGTGCTGTAGAACTCGACCTGCGCTCCAATGTGCGCCCGCTTCCGAAGTCCCGCCGTGTCGATGAGGAGGATCTCTTCACCGTAATACCGCAGCACGGAATCGATCGAATCGCGTGTCGTCCCGGGGATGTCCGTGACAATACTCCTCTCTTCCCCGAGAAGGGCGTTGACGAGAGATGACTTGCCGACGTTCGGCCGTCCGATGACCGCAATCTTCAAACGTGGGTCGTGCTCTTCCCCCGCTGCGCCGTCAGATGGGAACCTTGCGACAACGGCGTCAAGAAGATCGCCGACGTTCCTACCCGACATAGCGGAGACCCCGATCGGGTCGCCGAGGCCCAGCTCGTGGAACTGGTACACGCCCGCCTCGAATGAGGCGGCATCGACCTTGTTGACGCAGAGGACGACAGGCCGCCCGGATTTCCGGAGAATTCCGGCGATCGTCTTCTCCATTGGGTTCACGCCATCCTTTCCGTCGAGGACGAAGAGGACTACATCGGACTCTTCGACCGCCGCTTCCGCCTGCCCCGTAACAGCTCGTTCAATCAAATCGTCGGAGCCGGGGATGAATCCGCCGGTATCTACGATTGAGAAGATGCGGCCGCTCCACTCCGCCTGCGCGTAATTGCGGTCCCGCGTCACCCCCGGCATGTTATGAACAATAGCCTGTCGGGCGCCGAGAAGGCGGTTAAACAGCGTCGATTTCCCTACATTTGGGCGTCCAACGATGGCCACAACGGCACGTCTGCTCACGAGGGGATCCTCAGAATCTCAGAAGTCAAGATACCCAATCAGGCGGAGAGTTCCAATGAAACCCGAGAAGGCTGTCATCTCAATAGAATCGCCCGCTTGACCTTACGGATGCCCCGGGGCGCCGTCAGGACGAAGAAGGAGATGCGGGCCCGTGCAGTTGCCCGTACTCCCTCTCTTCACGAAACTCGGTCACAACGAGGTCCTTGACGCACGCGACAACTTTCGCGAATACCTGGGAGGTAGCGGGCTTAGAGATCGGTGACCGGGAGGAACGGCGCTGCATCTGCCCTGCAAAGATGCACTTGATTTGAAGCTGGACGTTTCGTAGATTACTTGCTCTGGAGTTCGGTGGACCTATGCGGCTCACCAGCGGATCGGGGCGTGGCTCAGCCCGGTTAGAGCGCCTGGTTCGGGACCAGGAGGTCGGCGGTTCAAATCCGCCCGCCCCGACAAGAATTTTGCCTATCCCTCCTATCGACCCACCGCTGCCGAGAACTTCCTCATAATCCTCTCCGCGATCGCATCGGACTCAGCTTCAGCGTGGATGGGTACCCACTCGATCCGTTTCTCCTTCCGGAACCATGTCATCTGCCGCTTCGCATAGCGGCGCGTATTTCGTTTGATGAGCTCGACCATCTCTTCGAATCCGTACTCGCCGCGAAGGTGGGAAGCGGCCTCCGCGTACCCCACGGTCGCAAGAAGCGTATTCCCCCGCCCTCCTACGTCGTACCCTCGTGACAGGAGGCCTCTCACTTCCTCCACCAGACCGGCCTCCATCATTCGACCGACTCGCTCGTCGATCCTTCGATACAGCTCCTTCGTCTCCCACTCAAGGCCGAACCAGGCCGAGGTGAAATTGACAACGATCCTCCGCTTCTTCTGGATCTCCGAAAGCGGCTCGCCCGTCGAGTAGAAGACCTCAAGCGCGCGAAGTACCCTTCGCGGGTTGTTTCGATCGATTCGCCCAGCGGTTCCCGGATCAACGCGTGCAAGCTCCCCAAACAGCGTTGCAAGTCCTTCCTGCTCAAGCTTCCGAAGAAGCACATCTCGCATGCCTGGATCAGCAGAGTCGCCCGTGAAGAAACCATCGATGAGCGATCGCAGGTAGAGGCCGGAACCGCCTACAACGACAGGGACGAGGCTGCGGAAGAAGAGAGCTTCGATCACCCTCCTCCCTTCCTCACCGAACTCCCCCGCACTCAGCGGCTGATCGAGATCATGCGAGTCGACAAAGTGGTGTCGCACGCGCCCGAGCAAATCCGATCCCGGCTTCGCAGTGCCAATGGTGGCAAGGCGGTACATCTGACGTGAATCGGCGGAGATGATCTCGCCGCCGGCAAGCTCGGCAACCCGGACGGCGACATCGCTCTTCCCCGATGCTGTGGGGCCGGCGATAACGAGGACTCTGCGGTGTTCAAGGAGGGGATTCATGTAGCCGGAGCCGAGGAAGAGTCACTCAGGTGAGGGCCAACCTTTCTTGCCCACAAGGGGCACGAACTTGAAACCGTAGACCCGCTGCCTTTCGAATTCGTTCCCGCGCTTCGTGACTGTGACAAGCTCCTGGATGTCGAGGTCGCCGACGGGAATGACAAGGCGTCCGCCGTCGCTGAGCTGGCTGAGGAGAGGATCAGGAACGGTCGGGGCTGCAGCGGTGACGATGATGCGGTCGAACGGGGCAAACTCGCTCCACCCAACGGTGCCGTCTCCGACCTTCGAGGCGGCGCGGTAGCCGAGCTTTTCGAGCGTCTTTCTCGCCTGCTCAAGAAGGTTGAAGTGGCGCTCGATGGTAAACACGCGAGCCCCCATCTCGCACAGGATCGCCGCTTGGTACCCTGAGCCGGTCCCGACCTCCAGGACCTTCTCTCCGGCTTTCAGCTCAAGCGACTGGGTCATGAATGCGACGGTGTACGGCTGCGATATCGTCTGGTTCAGCCCGATGGGAAGAGCGCTGTCGTCGTACGCCCGGTGGACGAATGCCTCGGGGACAAAGAGGTGCCGAGGAATGTGCCTCATCGCGGCAATAACGCTCTCGTCCGTTATGCCGCGCGCCGTGATGAGGTTGATCATCTCCTCTCGTTCAGTTTCGATCCGTGTCATCGTCCCCCGGCGCAGATGCGGTTGAAGCTATACAATTAAATCTCCTCTCGCACGGTAGAGAAGATATTCTTCAGTGACCACCTCACCGTCGGCGACGAAAGGCTGCTCCTCAAGCGGCGGCGGAGCTCCTCCCCCGTAAGTCCCCTCTCAAGCAATGCGTTCTCGGCAAACGAGATCGCGCCGCTCTCCTCGGACACGATGACAACAACGACATCCGCCTGTTCGGTGATCCCGAGCCCGGCCCGGTGACGCATGCCGAGAGGGACTTCGCCGAGTCTAGTGACTGCGGAAAGCGGGAGCGTGCATCGCGCCGCTTCGATAATGCGATCCTTCACGATAACCGCACCGTCGTGAAGCGGAGACTTCGGATTGAAGATCGAGATGAGAAGCGAGCGACTGATCTGGGCCTGGAGCTGGATGCCCGACTCAACGAAAGACCGGAGGCCGGTGGAACGGACAATGACCATGAGTGCCCCCTGGCGCTTGCGGGAAAGCTCGACAGCTGCCCCGACCACTTCGTCGATCGATTCGTTGACATCGAGCTTGACGAAGTAGTGCATGAGACGCCCGCGGCTGAAAAGGATGAGGAGCCGACGCAGCTCAGGCTGGAACAGGACAATCAGCGCAACGACCCAGATATCCGTAACGCTTCGAAGGAGCCAGCCGAGGGCCTTCAGATTGAGCGCCTGGGCGACAAAGAAGAGGGCGATGAGAAGGACAAAGCCGACGAATATCTGCGCCGCGACCGTCCCACGCATTGCAACGTAGAGCCGGTAGAAAACAAACGAGACGATCGCGACGTCGAGGAGGTCGGTGAGCGAGACCGTGAGGAATCCTATGTGGAACAGCTCCATTATGCCCCTCCTCTCCGGATGGCCGCCGATTCGGCCGCATTTCGCTCCTGGAGGATCGAATCGGCGATCTGCACGACACGGCTGATTTGCCGCACGTCATGAACCCGCACGATGTTGGCCCCCCTCACGATCGACAGGGCTACCGCGGCCGCGGTCCCCTCGACGCGATCGTTCACCGCTGTATCAAGAATCATCCCGATGAACGACTTCCGCGATGGCCCCACGAGGACGGGACGCCCGAGCTGCGTCAGTACATCGAGCCGGTTCATAAGGGTGAGGTTATCCTTAAGAGACTTCCCAAAACCTATGCCCGGGTCGATGACAATCTCCCTGATTCCCATCGCCTCGGCCGCCAGGATTCTTGTGGCAAGAAACTCCTTCACCTCGCGCACAACATCGCCATAGACAGGGTTCACCTGCATCGTTTTCGGCGCCCCTTTCATGTGCATGAGGATGACCGGAACGCCGCACCGGGCGGCAAAATCTCCCATACCGGGATCTCCGGCGAGAGCTGTCACGTCGTTGATGACCGTTGCCCCCGCCCCGACGGCCGCTTCCGCGACTGTTGCTTTCGATGTGTCGATGGAAATGACGGCGTTCGTTCGCCTGCTTAATTCCTTGATCACGGGGACAACACGCCTGATCTCTTCGTTGGCCGGGACCGGGTCGGACCCGGGTCTCGTTGACTCCCCCCCGACATCGATAAGATCGGCCCCTTGCGCCTCCATCTCGACACCGCGCGCTACCGCCGCTTCGGTCTTCGCGAAGAGTCCGCCGTCCGAGAATGAATCCGGCGTGACATTCAGAACACCCATGACGTACGTCCTCGACCGGACGTCGATAGCACGGCCGCCTGCATGGATGACAAAGTTGTCCCGAGCATGGGCATCCGGGGTCATCGCGAATCCTTCTTACGCTCCGTGAGGAGTCTTGCGAGATCCTTCTTCTGGCGCCTTCGGCTGTAACGTTTCTTGGGAATCTCGAACTTCGGTGGTTTCTGAGGAACCGGGATGCGACTCCCGAGAAGAACCCCTCGTTTGTGGCGTGGGCGGAGTTTCTTCATAGGTCCCCCTGGGCAGAGCTGGATGGCGCAGGCTCGAGGACACGGACGGAGGAGGCCTGCACCGATTACTATGATGCCCGCTGGAGCGGGCACAGGCGATGAAACTCTGAGCCATCGGTGGGAGTTGAACCCACGACCTATCGCTTACGAGGCGATTGCTCTACCACTGAGCTACGATGGCAACAACAACGCACAACTCAATGTTGAAATCTAGCAAAAATGCCTCTCTTATGCAACCCCTTGTTCCATGCATCAAGCATGTTCCGCTTCACACCTACGGATCCGGCGGGCAGAACAGGTTCATGCGGTTGCTCCTCTCATCAGGCGAGATTTTCATCGCGACTCCCCCGCGAGCCCCGAGATTGCGTCATGGAGCCGGCATTCGCGCAGCCGGGCGTTGGTGTATCGGATGACGCCGATCAACTGGGAGCGCGCAGGGAATCGTCCTCACTTACCGAGGGCCTTGTGGATCTTCTCGCTTGTCTTTGGCCCGAAGTACGAGCATCTCCCCTTCACAACATCCGCCTTGGCACCTGATGCTTTGATTGCCTTCTTCACCTGCGCGGGCGGGACGTTCCAAAGCTGTGCGAGTTTCCCGGCAGTCAGAAGATCCTGTTTCTCGGCCATGATCTGCTCCAACTAGTGGATGCCTGGTTCAGTCATCTTCCGGAGGTCGAAGATCGCATCCAGTTCCTCCGGTGTAAAGAGCTTTCGCTCAAGCAGAATTTCGCGAATTGATTTGCCGGATGCAAGATACTCCTTCGCCACTTCGGCCGCCATCGAGTACCCGATGTGCGGGTTCAGCACCGTCACGATGCTCATGCTCCCCTCGGCATACTCCCGGCAGCGCTCTTCGTTGGCAACGATCCCGGCGACAGTCTTCTCAGCGAGAACGCGGATCGACGACGTCAGGATCTCGATCGAGTGGAAGAGGTTGTACGCGATGACTGGCATCATCACGTTGAGATCGAGTTGGCCGGCCTGGGCGGCAAGCGTGACCGTGAGGTCGCAGCCGAGGACCTGGAACCCCACCATATCCACCATCTCAGCGATCGACGGGTTTACTTTCCCGGGCATGATCGATGAGCCGGGCTGGACGGCCGGGAGCCTGATCTCAAAAAGTCCTGTCTTTGGCCCGGAGCCAAGGAGACGGAGATCGTTCGCGATGCGGATGAGATCCTGTGCAAGGTTGCGGAGTGCACCGGAGGCCGCGACGGATGGCGCCATGCTCTGCATCGCTTCAAAGTAGTCCTCAGCCATCGAGAGGGTCTCACCGAGCTCCCCGGAGAGCGTGTCGACCATCCGCTTGCGGTACTCGGGATGCGCGTTCAAGCCTGTACCGGCGGCCGTGCCGCCGATGCCAAGCTGACGGAGTCCCTCCGAGGTCTGCTCGATGTCTCGCCGATGCCTCTTCATGTTCCGCGCGTAGGCGCCAAACTCCTGCCCGAGCCGAATCGGGACGGCATCCTGGAGATGCGTCCTTGCCGACTTCAGTACGCCGTTGAGCTCGCGTTCTTTGGCCGCGAAGGTGTCTTCGAGAGACTCCAGCGCGGGGAGAAGCTCCCTCAAAAGAAGGAGTGCGCCGAGGTGGATCGCCGTCGGGATGACATCGTTGGTCGATTGCGACATGTTCACATCGTCGTTCGGGTGAACGACTGAATAGTCGCCCCGCTTGCCTCCAAGGATCTCGATGGCTCGGTTCGCGATCACTTCGTTTGCGTTCATGTTATGCGATGTGCCCGCTCCCGCCTGGTACACATCGACAACAAACTGGTCGCGCAGCTTCCCGCCAAGGATCTCGTCGCATGCCTGGATGATTGCGCGCGCTTTGATTGAATCGAGAAGACCGAGGGAGGAGTTGACGCCGGCTGCGGCCTTCTTGATGTAGATGACGGCGTCGATGAATCGCGGCTTCGGGCGAAGTCCGCTGATGGGGAAATTCTCGACGGCCCGCTGGGTCTGGACTCCATAGTAGGCATCAGCGGGAACCCGTTTCTCCCCGAGAGAATCCTTCTCGATGCGGAAGTTCATTTCAGAGGACTCCTGATGATGGGTTCGGCATGTTCGGTCTCTTCAATGAACGTCCGGTGTGAAGGCGCGGTTCCGGCCCGATTGCCGAGCCCGCCTCTACACCGTCAACTTCTGGTACGCCTTCACCCCTTCAACATGGAGGTCCTGACCATAGGCATCGCAGGAGACGATCAGGGGAAGGTCTTCGACGACGAGTTTGCGTATCGCTTCGGGGCCCAGTTCTTCGAACGCAACGATCTCTGCGGATTTCACTCGCTTGGCGAGAAGCGCTGCAACCCCGCCGACGGCTGTGAAGTACACCGACTTGTGATTCACAAGCGCATCCATCACTTCCTTGCTCCGCGGGCCTTTTCCGATCGTTGCCCTGAGCCCGAGGGAGTGGAGCCGGGGAGCGAACGCATCCATCCGGTAGGAGGTTGTGGGCCCCACCGATCCGATCGGCTTCCCGGGAGGCGCAGGCGACGGGCCGGCATAGTAGATGGCCTGGCCCACAAGCTCGAACGGCAGCGGCTCCCCCCTGTCAATGAGCTCGATGAGCCGCTTGTGCGCCGAATCGCGAGCCGTATACACGACTCCTGAAAGAAGAACCTCATCACCGATGTGAAGGGAAAGAACCGCCTCATCGGTCAACGGCGTTGTCAGCCTCTTTGCAGCCATCGTTCACCTCCTACAGTTCTCTGAACGCATGCCGGTTCGCATGGCACTGCGTGTTGATCGCCATCGGCATCGACGCGATATGACACGGAGCCGACTCAATGAATACCTCAAGGCTCGTGACGACTCCGCCGAGTCCCATCGGACCGACGCCGAGCTTGTTGATGTCATCCAGCAGCTCGACCTCCTTCCCGGCCCAGAAAGGATCCGGGTTGCGCTGTCCGATCTTCCTGAAGACGAGCGCTTTCTTCGCATTGATGGCCGCAAGTTCGAAATTGCCTCCCACGCCGATGCCGATGATAGAGGGAGGACACGGGTTTCCGCCCGACTTGAAAACCCATTCAAGCACGAACTTCTTCATCCCTTCCCAGCCCGCGGATGGGGGAAACATTTTCACCGTGCTCATATTCTCCGAGCCCCCACCCTTCGGTGCAAGGGCGATCTTCAGATGCGTCCCGGGTACGACATCGAAGTGAATGATCGCCGGCGTGTTGTCGCCGGTGTTCTTCCGGCGAACCGGATCGTCGACGACCGACTTCCGGAGGTAGCCGTCCTTGTACCCGCGGCGTACACCCTCGTTGATCGCCTTCGCAACTCCGTCGCCTGACACCTTTGCTTCCTCTCCCATCTCCACAAAGAAGACAGCGAGGCCGGTGTCCTGGCAGAGCGGGAGTCTCTCCGCTTCAGCGACCTCGATATTCTCCAGCACCATCTTCAAAATGCTCCTCCCAGTGCCAGACTCCTCGCGTTCGTACGCATGCTTCAGTGCCTCCTTGACATCGTCCTTGAGGAAGAGGTTCGCCTCGATGGACATGTCACGGACTGCGGCCACGACGTCATCAAAATGGATCTCGCGCATGCAGAATCCTCCTTGGTCCTACGTCAGTGATTGGTCAAGATCAGTGGATGGTCGACTCCTGGCAAAAAGAGAACAAAGCACCGCAGTCTCGGAAGAACGATACGAGGCTACTTCACGGCTTTCTCGAACTCCTCCTGTTTGGCGAAAAGCCCGAAGATACCGCCGGTATGGACGAAAAGCGGTCGCGCTCCCTCGAGAAGTCCGCCGCGCCGCATCTCGCGCGTCAGTCCGTAGAACGCTTTGCCGGTATAGACAGGGTCGAAGACGAGTCCGAATTCCTGTGCCATCTCGATGATGAACTTCGCCTTCATCGGCGCGATGTTCGTGTACCCTTCGCGTGAATAGCCGTCGAGGATGAGGAGGTCGCGCTCCCAGTCCACCCGGACGGAAAGCCCGAACTTCGCCGATGCTTGCTCGAGCAGGACACGCACGCGGTGGAGGATATCCGGACGCGGATGAAGAACATTCACAACCGCCACCTGCGCTCTCACGTCGAAGAGCTTCGCCCCGAGCAGAAGTCCCGCCGCCGTTCCTCCCGTGCCCGCCGCAGTCACAAGAACGTCAACGTTCCTGTGCATCTTGAGGAGCTGCTCCTTCATCTCATCCACCGCGAGGGAGTAGGCAAGGACACCGAACGCGTTCGCTCCTCCCTCGGGGATGAAGTACTTCCCCTCCTCGCCGTTCGTCGCCATCTCGCGGTATATCGCGTCGTACTCCGCCCGGGACAGCACATGGACCTGGGCACCGAAGAGCCGATCGAGGAAAAAGTTTCCGCCCGACGGAGTCCCCGAATCGTTCCAGAGGAAAAGCTCCGAGCGGAATCCAAGCTGTGCCGCGGCTGCTGCAACCGCGCGGGCATGATTCGATTGGACCGCGCCGAAGGTCACGAGCGTCTTCGCCTTCTGCTCCCTTGCGTCGGCGGCGATGAACTCCATCTTGCGGATCTTGTTCCCGCTGGTCACGCAACCGGTCAGGTCATCCCGCTTGATGAGGACATCGAAGCCGCGGATCGTGTACTGTTCGAGCGGCGTCGGCAGATTCGCGAGTGAGACGCGCGGGATTGTGTCGAGATCTTCAAGTCCCATGCTTAGAAATCCCATAAGGTTCTTGTGATGCGTATCGTCTGCACGGCGCGAAGAAGCTCTGATACACTGTTCACCGGGTTCGTCCCCTGCGCCATCGTGATTCCGACGAGGAGAGTCTGCGCCTGGTTGGGCTGAAGCGTAAACGGACCGGAGGAGAGAAGAACCCTTTTGTCACCGGGCACGGCGTCAAGCCACCCGGTCCGGCTTACAGGGTCGCCGGGATACATAAAGGTCGTCGTCCGCTCGGCCACGGTGTCCCTCACCGGTGTTCCGTCGGGCATCGATCCCTTCAGCATATTGTATGCCTCTGATGCGCTGCCCGGATCAAGGGAGGATGTGTAGCCGAGGAAGGACGTCGTCCTGGGAAACCCTGACTCCATGGGTGTCTTGAGGAAGTAGACGCCGAGTGCCGGAGGGGCCCCCGCCCATGAGCTGTCGGACGGAGTGTTATACGTGAAACCGCATTCGGCGGTCGAGCTCCACCCAACGAGATCATCCCGGGGATTCCCGAGATCGACGTCGGCGAAAAAGCCGACGCAGGCCCCTTCGATCGGCGTCTGGTTTCGATTTATGATGTCAAACCTCAGGAACATCGTATTCGCCGGGGTGCCTGCGGAAGTGTACCCGAAGACCCATTGTGCAACATCGACGTACAGCGGCATCGTCTGAAAGCGGAAATGACTGGTCTGCTCGGTGTCACAGTAGGCCGTCCAGAGAGTCTCGTCTCCGTACACGAGCGGCCTTCCGTCGGGGGTTTGAGGGGCACCGAGGTCCACAGGCCAGACCGTGCTGTCGGCACCGGACGCCTGCGAACGAAGCAGTTTGAAGACTCCCGCAGACGGAATCACACCGATCTTCCCGGGGACGAACTCGGATCCGTAGAACGAAGCCGTCACGCGCAGCGATCCCCCTGAATTTCCAGCAATCCAGAGTCCCATGTTGTAGATGGCGGGGACAGGATTTGACCTGGGCCACACCGTCCCGGCGCCTGCTTCTCCGGAATTGAAATCACCGTCGTATCTGACTGTCGCTCTGAAGCCATTGATGTCGAAGTACTGGAGGGTCTGGCCCCGGAGCGTTTCCTGGGTCACCGGCGGTACGATCCTGTCGTTGCAGGAGACCGACAAAAGGGCGCCGGTCAGAAGCACGACCAGCGTAACAACAAGCTGGAAGGAGACGCCCGCCGATTTCACCCTACCGGCAAAGCTCATGAAGATATTCATAGGCGAGGAGCTTCGATGTGGCCTCGCCGATGCCGCTCGAAGCGCCTGTGATGACGATTCCTTTGCCTTGAAACGATTGGCTGAATCGTAGAGATGGCATCTGCGGACTTGCGAATGGTTGAGGATATCAAAAGTTAGTGAAAAATGCCGGGAAAGGCAAGAATCGGGGAAGCAGAGGGATGCTCAGCGGATGTCAACCTGAAGGCAGCTGCCGGTCTCGTAGTTGTTCACAATGAAGTCACGGACCATTCGCAGACCGTCTTTCTGGCCGGGCCAGACGACAAGCCGGACTGCTTCATGGAACGGAAGCCAGCGATACGCACTGTGTTCGGGAGACAGGACCGGCTCACGGCCGGGAGAGGTCTGGACAGCGATCAACGGGACGAGATGGAGCTGATCAGCGGCCGTCTCAAGGAAAGAGCTCGTGTGCGGCACGGCCCAGACATGCATGGGCTCAAGCCGTGTCTCTTCCCGAAGCTCACGCATCGCTGCAGCAAGCGCAGACTCACCCTTCTCAACGATCCCGGTGGTAAACTGCCAGAGCCTAGGGTAGAGCGCTTCGTCATCCGCACGTCGCAGGATCAGGTACCGCGCCTCGTCCCGCTCGAACCTGAAGACGCACACCTCAATCATGTCGGAGAGGACGACGGGCATGGTTCAGTCCGGTGCCTGCTGCCTGAGATGGCGGACGTGCCGGTAGACCCAGAACACGGCGGTGCCGACGATCACGATGCCGATCAGCATGTCCGCCCTGTGGAAATAGACGCTCAGAGAAGTCCAGTGCTCGCCCATGGTCATGCCGATCCATGAGAGGAGCAGGCACCACGGGAGCGAGCCCAGGAATGTGTAGACGACGAACCTCCAGAAAGGCATTCGTGAAATGCCGGCGGGAAGCGAAATGAATGTCCGGACCACTGGCAGGAGGCGCGAGAAGAAAATCGCCCAGTCGCCATATTTCGAGAACCATCGGTCGGCGAGCTCGAGGTCATGCTTCGAGACAAGGACGTACTTACCGTACTTCTTGATGAACGGCCGACCCCCATAGACACCTGCCGCGTACGAGGCGACAGAGCCTGCCACACACCCGATGGCACCCGCGACACCTGTGCCCCAGAAGCTGAACCTACCGGCAAAGACAAGGTAGCCAGAGAACGGCATGATCACCTCGCTCGGGAGAGGGATGCAGGCGCTTTCGATCGCCATGCAGAGGACGATGCCGCTGTATCCCAGGTCCGAGATGACCTGGATGATCCATGCCGCAAGAGCCTCTATGATCCCCGTGACCATCAGTTGTCCTTCATCGCTTGTCCGTCATTCCTTCCACCCTTGTGGGGGAAGGTCAGGATGGTGGCTTCTCGCTAGTCGCACTATCCTTGCAAACCAAACCCCAAACGACTATCTTTTCGACATTCATTCCCTGAGGATTCGTGAAACAACGGTCTCTTCTTGCCGCGCTCGTCCTGCTCATGCTGACCGCGTGCTCGCGGAAGGACGACCTTGATCTTCCCATCTCGCGCGAAAGATTCATCAAGGCCTACACCGACATCGCGCTTCTCAATGTCGAGCTTCAACCGGGCTTATCGCAGCGCGACTCGGCGTACATCGCCATCGTCGACAGCGTTCTGAAGGCCGACGGCGTGACACGCGAACAGTTTGAAAAGTCGAGTAGGATTCTCAGCTCCCACCCTCAGGCGTGGGAGCCAATGCTCAGGGAGATCCTCAAGACACTCGAGGAGAAGCGAGCAAGCGCGCAGAAGACTCCTTCCTGACGCTACGCAACTCCCCCACAGACGAACGCACCCTCATTCCGGAGAAGGCCCGCGGCTTGATGGGCATCCGACGGCCGCACGATGAATATCAGGCCAACGCCGAGATTAAATGTTCGCCGCATGTCCGCCTCAGGCACGTTCCCAAGCTTCTGAACGAGAGGGAAGATTGCCGGCCGCTCCCACGATCCCCAGTCAACCCGGAGTCTCAACCCCTTTGGGAGGATCCGTTTCGTGTTCCCCTCAATCCCACCCCCGGTGATATGTGAAATGCCGCCGACACGAAACCGTGATGTGACACGCCGGATGGACTTCAGGTACGACCGATGGATTTTCAGCAGCTCGTCGACCAGCGTGGTCCCGAGCTCAGGGACCCGGCTTCCCAGTCTGTAGTTCGAGAGGAGGACTTTGCGCGCCAGCGAGTAGCCGTTTGTGTGGAGGCCGTTCGACGGGACCGCAAGGAGGATATCCCCGCGCCGAATGGACCTGCCATCGATGATCTCTTTCTCATCGACGATTCCGACTATCGTGCCGGCCAGGTCGTACTCGGTCCCCTGGTACAAACCTGGCATCTCCGCCGTCTCGCCACCCACGAGCGAGACACCGTTTTCACCGCACGCCTTCGCAACTCCTCCGATGACCTCTGCGGCAATTCTCGGAACAAGCTTACCTGTCGCGTAGTAATCGAGGAAGAAGAGCGGGATGGCTCCGGAAACCGCGATGTCGTTCACACAGTGGTTCACGAGATCCTGCCCGACCGTGCCGTGTCTCTTCGCGGCAAACGCAACCGCGAGCTTCGTCCCGACGCCGTCCGTGCTTGCGACCATCACCGGGGACGCGAGGCGGCCCTTCCGCATCCGGTAGAACGAGCCGAATATGCCGACATCGCGAAGGACGTTCCTTGAGAAGGTCCCCCGAGCCACGGGCTTGATCAAGCGAACAAGCTCTTCGCCGGCCGATATGTCGACGCCTGAAGATTTGTACGTCGCGCGCATGCGCTTCACCGCTCACGAGAGAGACATAAAAAAAGGCAGTCCCTGTTGCACGGAACCGCCTGTGGATCTTTTTGCCCGCATTGGCGAGCTCTACGCGGCCTTGCGCACCTTCCCGGACTTCAAACATCCGGTGCAGACATATGCCTGCTTCTTCACCTGCCCGACCATGATGCGAACCCGTTGTAGGTTCGGCATCCAGCGGCGCCGCGTGCGATTGTGGGCGTGGCTTATGTTGTTCCCGCTCACCGGCCCCTTGCCGCAGATCTCGCAGACTCTTGCCATGATAGACTCTCCAGCCCTGAATGAACTCGTATTAATGTACCGAAAGGAGAACTTGGAAACAAGGGCCGCGTGACGCCTTCCGCTCCGTTGCAGGGCGGGGGATGGATCTTACGTCCTGTTGGCACGGCCCTCGCCGCGGAATTCCTCGATCCCCGTCTCCAGAGTCGTCCACGCGAGCGATGCGCATTTCACACGCATCGGGAATTTCGTCACACCGCGCAGCGCAGAGAGCTCATCGTATTCTCCGAGCTCGGAGAAATCTCCCCCACCGGTAAGCATCTTCCGCATGCGGCTGATGAACTCCTCCGCCTCCTCAAGTGTCTTCCCCCTCATTCGCTCCGTCATCATCGAGGCAGATGACTGGCTGATCGCGCAACCGTGTCCGCTGAACCTGATGCCGCTGATCCTTCCGTTCTCGTCGACACGTACGAAGATCGTGATGTCGTCTCCACACGACTGGTTGAATCCCTGCGACTTGATTGACGGATCCTCCATCTCCCCCGCATTGCGCGGGTTCTTGTAGTGGTCGAGGATGATCTCGCCGTAAAGCTCGTCAAGAGACACGGGCAAAGACCTCCTTCACCTTCTTGAGGCTCTCCACGAGGACCTCTATTTCAGATTCGGTGTTGTAAATGTAGAAGCTTGCCCGCGCCGTCGCCACTACATTGAGGCGTCGCATGAGCGGCTGGGCGCAATGATGCCCGGCGCGAATCTCGACGCCGTCCTGGTCGAGGATGGTTGCGATGTCGTGCGGATGAGCGCCGCGCATTGCGAACGAGACGACGCCTCCGCGAACTTCCGGCCCGAAGACTTCAAGGCCCTCGATATCGCGAAGCGCCGCGAGCGCCTTCGCGGTGATTCTCTCCTCGTGGGCACGGACTTCACCCATCCCGACAGCATCCAAGTAATCGATTGCGGCGCCGAGTCCAATGGCGCCACCGATGTTCGGCGTGCCTGCTTCGAACTTCCACGGGATGTCGTTGTAGGTGGACCAATCAAGCTGGACTTCACGGATCATCTCCCCTCCTCCGAGGAAGGGCGGCATCGCATCGAGGATTTTTGGCTTCCCATAGAGAACCCCGATGCCTGTCGGACCGAGCATCTTGTGACCCGAGAACGCAAAGAAGTCGCAGTCAATGTCTTTCACGTCGACGGGCATGTGGGGCACGCTTTGGGCCCCATCCACCAGAATGCGCGCGCCTGCCGCATGTGCCCGCTTCGCGATTTCCTTCACGGGGTTGATCGTGCCGAGGACATTCGAGACGTGGACAAGGCCCACCAGCTTCGTCCGGTCCGAAAGAAGCGTATCGACCTCGCCGACGTCGAGTGTCCCATCATCCATGACGTGCAGGAACTTCAGCACAGCGCCGCGCTCGCGTGCAACCATCTGCCACGGGATGAGGTTGCTGTGGTGCTCCATCTCCGTCAGGATGATTTCATCTCCCGCATGGAGGTTCGCCCGGCCCCATGCCTGTGCGACGAGATTGATCGCCTCTGTGGTGTTCCGCGTAAAGATGACACCAGAGTCCGACGGCGCGTGGATGAACCGCGCGACCTTCGAGCGCGTCTCCTCATACGCTTCAGTCGCCTCCTGCGCCAGCGTGTAGGCTCCCCGGTGCACGTTCGCGTTCGAGCGTTCGTAATACTTTCGCATCGCCTCCAGGACCGCTGTCGGCTTCTGCGTCGTTGCCGTGCTGTCGAGGTAGACGAGCGGCTTCCCGTTCACCTCGCGCGAGAGGATCGGGAAGTCGGTCCGTATGCGATGAGGATCCAGCATGGGTGTATCCCCGCTACTCCAGTTCCCGTTCAATGTAGTTCCGGATCGCTTCTCGAAGCTCTTCGAGCGGGATCTTCTGAAGTACCGCTTCGTAGAAGCCGAGGACGAGAAGCTTCTCGGCCGTCTCCCTCTCAATACCCCGGGCAAGGAGATAGAAAAGCTGATCCGGATCGATGGGTCCGACCGTGGCACCGTGTGTGCACCGCACATCGTTCGCCTCGATCTCGAGCGTCGGAAGCGAGTCGGCCCGTGAGGTATTGCTCAACAGCAGATTCCTGTTCGCCTGATAGGCGTCCGTTCGCTGGGCTCCGCGCTCGACACGGATCAGCCCGTTGAAGACCGAGTGCGCTTTCTCCCTGAGCGCCCCTTTGTAGAGAAGGTCGCTCTTCGTATGCGGAGCGGCGTGGAGCTGAAGCGTGTCGTACTCCAGGCGCTGCTCTCCCTGGCCGAAATAGAGCCCGAGGAGCTGGACCTCCGAGCCCGGATCTCTCAGGATCGCCTCGGCAGACACGCGCGACACTTTCGAGCCGACGCCGATCTCTGTCCATATCATCCGGCTGTCGCGCGACAGGATCGCCCTTTTCAAAGCGAAGTTCTTCGCGGTCCGGCTGAACTCCTGGACGGAAACGTAGTTGACCTGCGCGCCCGGATTTGCAAAGATCTCGACGACCTGCGACGCGAGCGCAGGCCCGTCCGCGCCGATTGTAGCGGACTGGTCAACGAACGTGAGTGAGCTTCCCTCACCGACGATGATCAGGAGATGCGGGAAGAGCGCCGCCCCGCTCTGCGCTGCAATGAGCGTGTACTGCAGCGGCGAGGTGATTTCAGTGAAGGGCGGGACGTAGAGGAACATGCCGCCGCCCCAGAGCGCCCCGTTCATTGCAACGAACCTGTTTTCCGTCAGCTTCACCGCGTCCACGAAGAGATGTTTGCGGACCATCTCCGGATGCGTGGCGGCCGCCTTCTCGAGGCTCGTGAAAACGACTCCCTTCATGGAAAGAGATGGGTCAAGCGGGGATCCGAGTGTCTCATCGACCACCGAATTGGTTTGGACAATCCTGCCGCCACGCGCTTCATCCCCCGAGAAGATGCTGTTCGCGACCGCGACATCCGCCACCGGTTTCTCGCCCGGCGCAAACGCTGTGAGCTCGTCGAGATGGATGCTTGACAAATCGATCCGCTTCCACGGCGGAACAGGAGAGCTTTCGTAGATCGACCAGGCGAGGAGCCGCATCTTGCGCAGCCATTCCGGCTCGTCGTTGAGCCTCGACAGCTCCTCGACCGCGCCGCGTGTGATACCCTGGCGTGTGAGAAGCTCGAGCGTGCGTTCTTCCATGTCCACTCTGCAGTCGCTTTGTAGGTTCAGTTCAGCCGACCGAGCCTTCCATCTCGAGCTCGATGAGCCGGTTCAGCTCAATCGCGTATTCCATCGGCAGCTGCTTCACGATAGGCTCAATGAAACCGCTCACAATGACGGCGGTCGCTTCCTCTTCAGTCAGCCCCCGACTCGTAAGGTAGAAAAGCTGCTCGTCTCCGACCTTGCTGACGGTCGCCTCGTGCCCAATGTCGACCTCGTCCTCGTTGATCTCCATGACGGGGTACGTGTCGCTTCGCGCACGGTCATCGAGGAGGAGTGCGTCGCACCGGACCTTCGACTTCACGTGGTGCGCCCCCTTCCTCACATGGACAAGACCCCGGTAGCTTGACCGTCCGGTCCCCTTGCTGATCGACTTGGAGACAATTCGCGACGAGGTGTACGGGGCGATGTGCACGGCCTTGCCGCCGGCGTCCTGGTGCTGCCCGTTCCCCGCATAAGCGATGGAGAGGACTTCACCCCGCGCCCCCTTCTCCATGAGATAGATGGAGGGATACTTCATCGTCACCTTGCTCCCCAGGTTGCCGTCCAACCACTCCATCGTCGCGTCCTTGTAGGCGAACGCGCGCTTCGTGACAAGGTTGTAGACATTATCCGACCAGTTCTGGATGCTCGTGTAGCGGACGCGCGCTCCCTCCTTCACGACGATCTCAACTACTGCGCTGTGAAGAGAGTTCGTCGAGTAAACAGGTGCGGTGCATCCCTCGACATAGTGGACGAAGCTCCCTGGTTCGGCGATGATGAGTGTCCGCTCGAACTGCCCGGCGCTCTCCGCGTTGATGCGGAAGTACGCCTGGAGAGGGATCTCGACCTTCACGCCGGCAGGGACGTAGATAAACGACCCGCCGCTCCAGACGGCGCTGTTGAGAGCCGCAAACTTGTTATCTCCCGGCGGGATGACGGTGCCGAAGTACTGCCGCACTATGTCGGGGTACTTCTTCAGCGCTTCATCAGTGCTGCAGAAGATCACCCCCAGCTTTTCCCAGATCCCCTTCAGGCTCGAGTAGACGCTTTCAGAATCGTACTGCGCTTCGACGCCTGCGAGGTACTTTCGCTCGGCCTCGGGGATACCGAGTCGCTCGAAGGTCAGCTTCACCTTCTCCGGCACTTCGTCCCAGTTCCGTCCCTTCTTGTCCGACGGCTTCACGTAGTAGTAGAGGTCGTCGAATCTGAGCCCGGAGAGATCCGCTCCCCAGCCCGGCATCGACTTTTTTTCAAAGATGCCATAGGACCGGAGGCGGAAATTGCGCATCCACTCGGGCTCTCCCTTCAATCCCGAGATCTCCTCGACGATGCGGGAGGATACCCCCTTCTCGGTCCGGTACACATACGAGTTCTTGTCGTGGAACCCATACTTCTCGAGGTAGCCCTCCCGTCTGTTGAAGTTCAGAGCGTTCGCCATGTCATGGTCTCCTCATCTATCTCTGACCGTCACCCATTCTGCCGCGTGACGGCACTCTCGCCAAGCTGGTCCTTGACCCAGTCATACCCGTGTTCCTCGAGCTGCTCCGCGAGCTCCGGCCCGCCCGAGAGGGCGATCCGCCCGTCAACAAGGACGTGCACAAACTGCGGCTGCACATACCGGAGGATGCGCTGGTAGTGTGTGATCACGAGCAGGCCGACGTCGGGTCCGTAGAGGGCGTTCACACCGTCGGAGACGATGCGAAGTGCATCGATGTCGAGCCCGGAGTCAGTCTCATCGAGGATTGCGATCGACGGACCGAGCATCGCCATCTGGAGGATCTCAGCCCTCTTCTTCTCCCCTCCGGAAAATCCTTCGTTCAAGTACCGCTGCGCGAACGAAGGGTCCATCTGGAGAAGGTTCATCTTCTCCTCGAGCCTCTTGTAGAATTCGATGGCGGATATTTCCTTCAGAGGCTGCCCGCCCCAGCGGGCCTGTTTCTTCCGAATGGAGTTCACCGCGGTTCGGAGAAAGCTCGCGAGCGTGACGCCCGGGACCTCCACGGGATACTGGAAGGCAAGAAAGAGACCCTTCGCAGCGCGCTCGTCCGGCTTCATGTCGAGGACGTTCTCGCCGTCGAAGAGCACCTCCCCCTGCGTCACGGCATAGTCCGGGTGGCCGAGGATGGAATACGAGAGAGTGCTTTTGCCCGACCCGTTCGGCCCCATGATGGCATGGATTTCTCCGGTCGAAACCGTTAGGTCGACACCCTTGATGATCTCCCGTCCTTCAATCTCCACGTGCAGCTTTCTAATCTCAAGCGTCTTTGGCATTGCCATCTTTCTCCATTTCACTCACCGGCAGGTGTCTTACTTCCTCACAAGCTTCTTGAAACGCTCATCGATCCGTCCCCAGTGAAGGTGGGAAATCACGTTGTCGATGTACTTCGCGCGCGCGGGCCCGTCCTTATGGTAGTACGCATGCTCGAAAACATCGAGTGCGATAAGCGGGACGCCTCCCCAGATAGCCCCGTACTGATGCTCGTCCACGAGGATATTGAGGAGCCGTTGTGAGTAGAGGGCGTCGTACACAAGGAGCCCCCATCCGCTCAGCTTCGCCGCCACTGCGGCCGCTTTGAAGTCCGTCTTCCACGCGTCGAACGAACCGAATTCCTTCTCGATCTCCCGCAGAATCTCGGGCCCCTTCTTCGGATCGCCGTCTCCTCCGAGCCCCTGCCAGTAAATATCATGGAGCAGGGCGCCCGAATGGTTCCAGGTCAGCCGGCGTTTCAACTCACCGATCTCCGAGTAGTTCCCATTCGCCTTTGAACGGTCGGCGGTCTCGAGTGCCTTCTCTATCGTGTTGAGGGCAGTGACGTACCCTTTCTGGTGAGTGTTGTAGTGCCAGTCCGTCGTCTCGGGCGACGCAACATCCTTCAGAAGCTCTTTGGCCTCCTGATCCGAGTACGGACGGGGGTTGAACTTCCATTCGTAGGACATAGTGTTTCTCCCTGATTTGTTATAGTTGATAGTTGGTCTTTCAAAGATTCTCGCGGGGGAATTCTGTCACACGGAAAACGACTTTCCGCAGCCGCAGCTCTTCACCGCACTTGGGTTCTTGAAGCGGCACCCCCGAGCTCAGCCATCTTCACCTCGTTTCAACCTCGGCCGCTCACGACTGCAAGCATCACACTACTCAGACGATCTCCGAGAGCAGCATCGTCGAGAAAATCTGGTCAACGTTATTCTGGATCTTGAAGAGCGAGGACTTGATCGTGCAGGTCTCGGAGATGCGACAATCCTCGTTCTTCTCCGAGATGCAGACCGCGACGACCTGCCGTCCCTCGATGGCGTTGACGATGAGCGAGAGAGGAATCTGATCAGGGCTCTTGGAGAGCGAATACCCTCCCTTCACGCCGTGTTGGGCGATGACGAGCCCGCTCTTCGAAAGCCGCTGAAGGATCTTCGCAAGAAGGTCGAAGGGGATATGATAGCGGTCCGATATCTCCTTGGCGGTGACGACGGTACCAACGTGCAGTGCCGCGATATGGCGCACCGCGATGAGACCGTACTCCACTCTCTTTGAGAGCCTCAACATTCAAATACGACCGAAAGAGTCGTGATTCCTCCCAAAATGAAGAGGCTTCGTCAGCCTCTTGTATGTCAACGTTCTTGAACCAGTTCTAGTTCCAAAGTTCAACTTGCAACAAACATAAGTTACTCAAGCAACGAGAAAAGTGCAAGTTGCGGCCGCCGGGCCGCTGGCGTCCCATGTGAGAGATGCCTTGAATATGCCTCACGGTTTGCCTAAATTCAAGGTGTTGTGGCCTCCACCAAGCAGACAGTCACTCATTTCCTTTCCGTCAACTGACCGTTCATTTGCAAAGGCATTTCAACGGCTACAGAAGACGTACGGATAGAGGATATCCTCTCCGCTATTCAACCCTCCGGGCGAGACCCGGAGTGAGTAGACAAGCTTGCCGTCGTCCGAATCGGCATCATGGGTCAGGGGATCGCCCAGGCAGCTTCAGCGGCGGGCATTGAGACCCTTGCCGTAAGGAGAAAGAGAAGATCATATCGGCGGACGACTCCCGCGTGAAGATCCTTGTCGTCCCGACGAACGAGGAGCTCGTCATCGCCATCGATACGGCGCGGCTTGTGAAAGAAGCTCGGGTGAAGATCGCTCAGGCGTGAGAGGGGTTCGCTGGTGGCGAGGCCTCGGGGAGCTCACTGATTTCGATGTTCCCCGCAGTGGCGTCGATGAGCGCGTGGCAGAAAGCTTCCGCATGAGATCGGCGGATTGAAACTGCGAGGACAGCACCCTCGGCGTAGGCGGCATCGTCGATCGAGGCATGGTAGAGTTCGATGTGGCGCATGACGGAACCCACCCGGTCGGATGGGAACGTCAGGCGAAGACACTCGAGGACGAAGCGCTCCGTTGTCCCGGACGCTTTGATTGCCTGGATGGCCGCGTCGCGGTAGGCGCGGCTCAAGCCGCCGACGCCGAGCTTCGTACCGCCGAAGTACCGGGTCACAACGACAGCCGCATTGTGGAGCCTCCTTCCCTCGATGGCTCCGAGGATCCTCGCCCCTGCGGTTCCCGACGGCTCGCCGTCATCGCTTGCACGAACCTCGCTTCGCGGGAACCCGGCCGAGTAGGCGTAGCAGTTGTGTGTCGCATCGTGGAACTCGCGCCGAATGGACTCGACGAACTCCTCCGCCTCCCTCCGTGTTGCAGTTGCACGGGCGGAGACAATGAAGCGCGACCCTTTGATTCTCAGCTTAACGCGCGAGGGCTTGAGGAGTGTCGTGTACGAATCGTCCGGCATGATGGGTTCTCAGGTCAATTCAAGATGTTGACAACGCGCCACAAAATCAAGCGCGAGGCCTCGATCCGTCTTCCGAGGTCGCCAAAGGCGACCTCGGACTGACCCTGAAGGAACGCGGGACTCGCTGGGAGACTCGCAATGTCTATGAAAATCGGCATCACGTGCTATCCAACGTACGGCGGCAGCGGCGTCGTCGCAACGGAGCTCGGGAAGGAGCTTGCGAAGCGGGGCCACGAAGTCCATTTCATCTCGTACGCCGTCCCGATGCGTCTCAACGGCTTCATCAAGAACGTCTTCTACCACGAAGTGGAGATGGCACAGTACCCGCTGTTCGAGTTTCCCCTCTACACGACAGCGCTCGCAAGCAAGATGATCGACGTCGCACAGTTTGAGTACCTCGATCTTCTCCATGTTCACTACGCGATCCCCCATGCCACGAGCGCGTACCTTGCGCGGGAGATTCTCGGCCGAGACCGGCTGAAAATCGTCACGACACTCCACGGGACGGACATCACGCTGGTCGGGCTTGAGCCGAGCTACCTCCCCGTGATGAAGTTCAGCATCGAGCAGAGTGACGGAGTCACCGCGGTGTCGCGCTTCCTACGCGAGAAAACCCTCACGAACTACGGGATCAACAAGTCGATTGAGGTCATTCCGAACTTTGTCGATGTCAAGCTCTACAGGCGGGGGAACGGGGAGGCGATCAGGAAGGTCATCGCCCCGAAGGGCGAGCGCGTCCTCGTCCATGTCTCGAACTTCCGAGCCGTGAAGAGGGTCACTGATGTGATCCGCATCTTTGACGTCGTCCGGAAGTCCGTCCCGTCAAAGCTCGTCCTTGTCGGCGACGGCCCCGATCGCTCCGTGTGCGAGAAGCTCTGCCATGATCTCGGCATTGACCATGAAGTCCGGTTCCTCGGGAAGCAGACCAACCTGGTGGAGATTCACTCGGCATCGGACCTTTTCCTCATGCCGAGCCAGTCGGAGAGCTTCGGCCTCTCCGCGCTTGAGGCGATGGCGTGCGAGGTGCCTGTGGTAAGTTCGAGCGTGGGCGGGCTTCCGGAGCTTGTGGTGCACGGCGAGACCGGATACATCGCCGAAATCGGCGACATCGACAGGATGGCACGCTACGCGATTGACCTGCTCAGGAACGAGGAGAAGCGATTGAGGTTTGCAGAAGCTGGTCGACGCCGCGCTGTGGAGCAGTTCAACTCAGAGAAGATCGTCGATCAGTACGAAACGTACTACCGCACAGTGTTGGGAAAGTAAGAAGAAGCAACTGCAAATTCACGCGGAGGAATCCGCGGTTGCCATTGTCCTACTCCCCTTCCAACCGAAGCCGTGCATACTTCAGCAGGAGCAGTTTCTTTCCCCCCTCATCGAACGCCACTGCCGCACGTGCCAGATCACCTTCGCCCGAGAGTTGTATGATCCTTCCGCGCCCGAAGCTCTCATGATAGATGATCATCCCCACGCGGAGCGAGCCGCTGGACCAGTCCGATTCCTCGCTGCGCGGCGGCCTAGCGGCCGGTGTTTTCCTCATGCGCACAGACCTCGGGAGAGAGCCGGCGTACAGTTCGCCACCCGCCCCCGGTGGTGCAAGCCTTCCTTCCGGCATGCGCCGCCCCTCCGCCAGTGACCTACCTCGCGACCTGCGGTACTCAAGATACTCCGCTCCAATCTCATCGAGAAACCTTGAGCGCGTTGTATAGGAACGATCCCCGAACCGGAACCGTGTCCGTGTGTAAGATAGATAAAGCTTCTCCCTGGCCCTCGTCATGCCGACGTAGAAGAGTCTGCGTTCCTCCTCCAGCGCAGACCGATCGAGCGTCCCATTCGAGAGGGGAAGAAGCCCCTCTTCGAGGCCCACGATAAAGACGACCGGGAACTCGAGCCCCTTCGCACTGTGGAGGGTCATCAGCGTCACGGCGCTCTTCTCCTCCTCCCACCTGTCAACGGCTGAGACCAGGGACACTTCCTCGAGAAAGGCGACAAGCGTCCCGCGTTCATGCGATTCGGAGAACTCGGAGAGTGCGGAGAGGAGTTCCTGCACGTTTTCCCAACGCGCGAGCGCCTCGGCTGTTCCCTCGGCCTTCAGCGCGGTGAGAAAGCCGAGCTCGTCCACAAGAGAACGGGACAGCTCACTGGCGGACATTTCGTCCCGAAACGAGATGTACTTCTCCAGCATCCCCGTGAACGAGAGCAGGCTCCGGCGTGCGCGCTCCGTCAGCGAAGGGACCTCAGCCGCCCGCCGCATGGCATCGAAGAGAGTGCAGTGGTTCTCCGCGGCGTGCTGGCGCAGGTGCCTGAGCGTCGTGTCGCCGATGCCCCGGGGCGGCGTGTTGACGGCCCGGAGAAGGCTTTCCTCGTCCACCGGATTGACGACGACGCGCAGGTACGCGAGGACATCTTTGATCTCCTTCCGCAGGTAGAACTCCACGCCGCCGATAATGGTGTACGTGATGCCGCACCGCCGGAGCGCATCTTCAATCGAGCGGGACTGGGCGTTGGTCCGGTATACCACCGCTATGTCGCGGAATGCCATCGAGCCGCGGGCAATCAGCGCCTCGATTTCCTTCGCCAGCTGGTATCCTTCGTCGCGCTCGTCCTCGCACTCAAGGACGGTCACCGGGTCCCCTTCCGGATTCGACGTCCACAACTTCTTCTGGATCTGGTCGGCGTTCCAACGGATCACGGAAGCCGCCGCCGCGAGGATCGTTTTCGTCGACCGGTAGTTCTCCTCGAGGCGGAAAATCCTGCAGTCAGAGTACGTTCGCTCAAAGTCCAGGATGTTCCGGATGTCCGCCCCGCGGAACGAGTAGATGCTCTGTGCATCGTCGCCAACAACGGAGAGGTTGCGTTGCTGCGCGGCAAGGAGGTCCAGGAGGACGAACTGGGCGTGGTTCGTGTCCTGGAACTCGTCGACAAGGACGTACTTGAAGCGAGACTGGTACTTCCGAAGCACGTTCGGCTGTGCCTGGAAGAGCTCGATCGGCTTGATGAGAAGATCATCGAAGTCCATCGCGTTCTGCGTGCGGAGACGGCGGTTGTACTCCTCGTAGACCGCAGCGGTCTTTTCGTCGATCAGAGTCGACGATTTCGAGAGGTACTCCTGCGGGAGGACGAGCCGGTTCTTCGCTCCGCTGATACGCGATCGGATGGCATGGGGGTTGAACTGCTGTGTCGATATACCGAGGTCCCCCATGATCATCTTCACGAGCTCGAGTGAGTCTTCGCTGTCATAGATCGTGAACGAGCGGTTGTAGCCGAGCTTGTCTGCCTCGCTGCGGAGGACGCGGGCGAATTGCGAGTGGAATGTTCCCATCGACACGTCGCGGCTCCGCTCGCCGACGAGATCGATGATCCGCCTCTTCATCACGTTCGCCGCCTTGTTCGTGAACGTAAGTGCAAGGATCGAGAACGGGGAGATGCCGAGCTCGATCATGGCGGCGACGCGGTACGTGAGGACACGGGTCTTCCCGCTCCCTGCTCCAGCCACGATGAGCACGGGCCCCTCGATCGCACGCACCGCCTCCTGCTGCGCCGGATTCAGTTTCGAAAGGATCTTCTCAAGTGACATCAGTACCGGCGAAAAAAATTGCCGCACAGAATGCGGCGGATGGAACATCCAACTCCACGTGAAACCCCGCGGTCCACCTCACACGATGAGAGCGCCCTCCAGCCGAAGGAGGAACTCCTTTGTCTTCACACCACAGGCGTAACCCCGCAGCGAGCCATCGCAGCCGACGACACGGTGGCAGGGGATGAGGATCGGAAGCGGGTTGGCGCCGACCGCCTGCCCGACTGCCTGGTACGCCTTGGGAGCACCGATCCTCCGCGCGAGCTCCTTATACGTGATCGTCTGTCCGTACGGAATTCTCTGGAGCTCCTTCCAGACCCGCCGCTGGAACGGTGTCCCGCGATCGTCAAGAGGGATGGTAAACTTCGCAAGGCGTTGTCTAAAGTAGCGCGAAAGTTGTTCAATGAGGGGCTTGTTCCTCGATTTGTTCTCAGCGACAGAGTCGTCATCGAAGTGTTTCCCGAGCCAGTCGAAGAACTCCCTCCTTGTCTGCTTCGGCACGCTCACTTTGCAGACGCCCTGGTCCGTCGAGGCGATGTAGATCGTCCCGACGGTGGAGCGGAATGACGTGCAGTACACGGTTTCCATGCGCCACAGCAGCGAAAGTGAAGGAGACTCAAAACGACAGCAGCCCGCTTCTCAGGCTGACGAACAGCTCGTACCCGACATACACACCGAACGCAAGGAGGGTCGCCCCCGCCACCTGTGTGAGGCGCTGGATGGTGCTCACCTTCAGAACGTGCCTCTGGTGATGAACGGCGCGGATGACACCGTAGAACCAGAGCGCAGTTCCTGTACCAACACCGACAGCGAAGAGGACATTCGCAAAGGTCTCGACGGCGACGAGTCCGTGACCGTGCATGACCCCGGCGACGGCAATCCAGTACGCGAGGAACGTCGGGTTTGACAGGTAAAGTGCGATCCCGACGAAAAACGCGCTATGAAACTTCTTCTGAGGCCCGTTCGTGTTCCCGTTCGGCGGCGGTTCGATATGGTGTCGCTTCGTCAGGATGCTTCGAAGGCCGTAGTAGATCAAAAGGAAGAAGCCGATCAGCCCGAGGACAAACCGAGCGATAGGAAGGTCGATGAAAACGGAAATGCCAAGCATGGCGACAAGGACGTAGAGTACGTCCATGACGACGGCCCCGAGCGAGAGATTCAGTGCCTGGTGCACACCGTCTCGCAGCGTCTTCGCCATCACAGCAAGGTTAATCGGGCCGATCGGGACTGACGTAGCAAACCCGATGATGACACCAAGTACCAAAGCTGTCATTCACAAAGTCCCTTGAATCGAGACGGTCGCAGAGGAACCACTCCACGGCCCAGCGGCAAACAGATTCAAGATAGGGTTTTCCCGCAAAATTGCAAATCACTTGCATTTCCGAAAATTGCACGTCCTTGACACGAGCGAGTGACTAACCATCGTCCCCCTGAATCGCCCCCGCCTGCCGCCACTTGATCCCGCTCTAGAAGAAAGCCCGCACTTCCGCCTGGAGTGAATGGATGACCCTTCCTGAAGAACCCGTCCGCCCATCGTAGCGTGCAGACGCCTGCAAGAAGCCCGCGAACCGAAAATCGCCCCAAGCGCTCCAGAGGAAATTCACGCCCGGGAGGCGCCCATTCGTCATTTCGTACGGCGCCGCCGATAAGGAGCTGAGAAGCACCTCTTCCCTGTGAAACTCAACCCGGAACTGTCCCTTCCCTGCAAACGACCGGACAAAACGGACCCCCTCGGCATTCATACCGGCAGACTGGAGGGGAACCGATGCGGTATTTTCATTCTCACCCACTTCAACGTGGAGCCCGAACTCAATCTCCTGTTCCGGCCGGTACGAGAAGTCGAACACGCCGGAACTGCCGCTCACGTCGTACGCTCTGTCCGACGTCGTGGACGGGCGCAGACGGTTGACGCGAGATCCGTACTCCGCCTGAATGGAGAATTCGCGGAGAGGCTGAACCCTCACCCTCACCGACCTCTCCTCGCTGGCCGAACGCTCCCGGTAACTGGCGAACTGCGAAAGTCCGTTCCGGACAATCAACCGACCCCTCACGGAGAATAGCTGTGAGTTCTCGAATAGGTAGACATCCTGCGAGAGAAGGTTCATCCCGAGGAGCGTCGTTGAGTCGTTGAGGAATCTCGAAAGGCGGAGAAGGTAGAGATCCGACATCCGTTCATCGGTGCTCTTCTCCTCGACCCGGAGCGATGTCTCTGATGAAAGGGCTGCGAGGGCCGACTCTACGAACGAACTCGCCTGGGGCCACAGCCGCGCCGGCGTGAGCCGGACCCTGATACCGCTCTTCACGGAGCTGACCGGATAGAGCCTGTCGGACGGCACAGTCACCGGGACATAGTCTCCGTCGAAACGTACAGGGACGAACTTGTTCGGATCGGGGACTGCCCTCTGGCTCGAATCGCCTATGTACGTGTACGACCCCGTGCCCTTTTCTACACGCAGGAAGACGCGCTCGAGTTTCGCAGCCCGCTCAGTGCCAAACTCGTAGTAGAGGTCGGTGCTCACGGATCCGCGTCCGTCGCGGTACTGGGTGACGGATCGGACAAGAAGCGTCTTCGCATCCCTGCTCCCCTGGGTCTTGAATTGATCGTCGAACCGCTTGGTCCGCTGTGTAAGGTCGATGGATGCGGAGAGTCCCCCCCCTTCCGTGTACTTCCAAGCGCCGCCGAAGCCCGTAGAGGTGGCCTGTCTCACAAACTCTCCGCCGTAGGGCAAGTCATCGAACCTGAAGAACCCGTTCAGGCTGAACGACGAACCGAGCAGCCGCGGGAACCCGATGGAGGGAGCAACCTCTGCAAACCTGAAGCTCGTCGCATCCAGACTCGCAGCACCGGTTGAGTCGGTCGCTGATTGCCTCCGATCCTCCGCCTCGAACCGGACGGCCGGCTTCACAGCCCCGAGGTCGAGAAACCCTGAGCCGCGCTGACGGAGCCAGTTGGACGAGAGGGGGCCACCTCCCTCTCTCTGCACATACTCGACAGTGTAATCGAGTGCGCGCGAGGGGGCGCTCTCGACGCGCAGCCGCCCGGAGTACTTCGACGAACTCACACCGCTTGCCGTTGTGAGGAGACCGTATGTGTTCAAGAGTGTCAGGGACGCAGAGGGGTGGTAGAGAAGCTCGGCGGTGAGGACGTTCTGGGACCCCACAAGTGTGTCGCTAACGTCCCAGATCCGGTTGAACTCGATCGGCTTGATGCGGTCGAGCGGACGGAAGGAATCGCCGTAGTAGTTGTCCGACACAGCTGCACCGAACTCACCGAGTGAGACGCCGCCGACCCGGAGGATAACAGGTCTCAATGAGAGCCTTGCGTTCACTGCATGCCCTGTGCTCCGTGCTGTTCCTCCTGCAGAAAAGCGATTCGCATCGAAACTGCTCAGTGCGTAGTTGACTTCAGCGTGAAACGCGTTTCCGACGTCTCGAGCCAGCGACACGTCTGCAAGCTGGTGGAGCTGAGGGATCGGGAGGAGTGTGATCGGAGCATAACTTCCCCCTCCCGGTCCAGCGTAGGAGAACTCGCCGATCTGCCGTCTCGAGTATTCCCCCTTCCCGTCTCCGACGAACGTGAACGATGCATCGTAAAGGGCGCGCACATCACCGGGCGCGTAACGGAGGATCTTCAGCGGGCTCCCGGCGACAACAGTGTCGACGAGCAGGTATCGCCCTTTGGAAGCTCCCGTGACGGAATCAACGCCGGTATACATGATGCTTGATTTCGCCGCCGCAAATGGGTCACTCCCCGCCTTCGAGATGATCGCGCGGTCGGTGTCGGAGAGCACAACGTCGATCGGCGAGTCCTGGTTGTCGGCTTCGCGGTAGTACGACACACCCAGCGCTCCGCCAGCAACCGTGGATCGGACATCCGCGCCTGCGAACGTCCGGGTGTATTGCCGGTCGACGTACTGGAAGTCAACACTGATGCGCGATGCGCTCGATATGATCCGCCTGACCGTAAAGGTGACCTGCGCGAGGCTGTAGTCGATCGTGTACTCCTCGACAGCGCCGCGGGTCATCGGTTCGCCGTCAATCGAGACACGTTCCGATCCGGGGACGACAACGATGCTTCGCTCGCCGTTTGCTCCTGCAAGCTGGTACGGTCCCTGCACGGCATCGAGGCCGTTGAACCGGTTTGTTGTGAACTTCCCGCGGGCAACCGCTGCCGCAACGGTGACTTCCGTCCGGGAGGTGGAGTCGCCGAGCGAGAGGCGTCCCTCGGCCCCCTGGAGTTTGCGCTGGACAACGCCAAGCGAGCCGCCCGAGCGCATGAAGTCGAAGTCTCCGAGTGTTGCACCGGCACGCGGGGCGCGGATTTCCACGAACACCTTGTCGAACTCCTGGAGCTGTTTTGTCAAGCCTTCGGGAGGAATGGGGGAATTCTCGTCGGCAAGGGCAGCGGCGACCGCAATGTCCGCGCCGAGCATTCCGGAGAGCTGGAGACGGAAGTTCGACGTCAGGCTGACATCGCGGTTCGAGCCTACAACGAATCCGCGTGTGAGACTCCCGCTCCGCTGAATCCCGGGCCCAAAGACATCGCGGAGTTGCAGCGGGGGAGTAAGCGGCGGTGTGATTCCCGAGGCGAGCGCGGTGTCGCCGGAGGCGATCCTCCGGGGAGGAGGAAGGGAGAACCGGCTCTTAAACACGCCTGCCCGGCGGGTAGTCTCCACAATGACACGGGGTTTTGCTCGTCCCGGGGCGCCCAAGTTCGGCGCGGCGCTTGAGACGCGCGTCAAGAGCTCCGGTGAGATGCGAAGGACGTTGTGGAGGGTGTCGACCCAGAAATCCTTCCCAGCTGAGAGGGAAAGGGAATCAATCCGAACGGTGAGTCCTTCCCACGGTGCAATCTCCCGGAATTCGGCGGGGAGCCGCACAACAGAATCCGCAAGGGGGAGAGTGTAGGTGAAGGCCACAGGGAGTTGGGAGACGGAATCGCGTACCTGCGCCCGTCCTTGTGTGCCGTCGAGAGATACCAGGAGAAGTGAGAACAGCAGACTCCCCGACAGTCCCGTGGAGTGCCTGCTCCCCCTCATCGCGCATCCGCGAAGATGATCACACCTCGTCAGAAAAAAAATCGCCGAAGCAAGGGGGATATCGGAGCAAGCCCTCCCGCAGAGTCATGCCGGCCGCCGGGGAGTATCTGCGAGCCTTCTCCCCTGCGGCACTCGAAGATACTCGGAGAGTCGTTCTGAGGTGACGAGGTTGACAAGGACAATGAGATAATCGTTCGACTTCACAGTGTCATTCCGGGCTGGGTTCTTCGTCAGCTCGAATGAGCCGTCTGCCGCTCGGCTGAAAGAAATGAGGCGCGCTCCCGTTTTCTCCTCGATGAGCTCGCACGCATCGTGGAAGATCATCCCCCCGATCTCGTGTCCGTCCGGAAGCCGGAACTCCTGGATGTCGATATCATTCGATTCCGTCGTCGTGGAGAGGATGTCCTCAACGAACGCACTCACATCAGGCTCGAAGGTCGCCGAGGCAACCATCCTGCCGACGATCTCATTGGGCGAGATCACATACTTGACGCCGGCGTTCACAACGGTTCGTTTAAGCTCTGAGTTCTCGATGTAGGCAGTAATGGTGAGATCGGGTCTGACCTCCCGAAGGCGAATCGCCGTTATGAGCGTTTGCGTGTCGTTCATGCAGAGGAGGATCGCTCCGGCCGCCTCGTGAATATTCAACCTCTCGTATCCGGTGTCGTCCTCGTAAGGGCCGAGCGTGACAAAGAGGGTCTTTGAGTCGGGGAATACGGAGCGAACCTCGGTGATCGCCTTCTCATCATGAGTGAGGAGGGCAACACGGAAGCCGGCGGAGAGAACTTCCTTGATGACGATCCTGCTCAGTCCGTTCCATCCGATCACGACGTAGTGTCCGCTGAAACGTGTGCGGTTCATGCCGAGGAATTTCCTTCTGCTGTTCTCGAGGAGATAGTCGCCGAATCTGCCGATGCTGTACCCGATGAAACCGATGGAGAAGACAATGACGATGCTCCCGACAATCCTCCCTGCCGCAGTAACCGGATACACATCTCCGTACCCAACGGTGCCTAGTGTCACGAGGGTATACCACATCGCATCGGGAAACGAGAGTATCAGAGGGGAAGGAGACCGCGATTCAAACACATAGACGAGATACGAGCTTGCGAGGAAAAACGCAATGAGGATAGCGACGATCTGGGCTATCTTAAGGGTGATCTCAGATTCCGATGTTCTCTTCGTCTTGCCAGGATTCGGGCCCGCCATGGACCACCACGATGCGTCTGAGTGCTCCTCCCCGTTCAGTATAGCAAACGCTCGCCTCTTAGTCAAGCGAGCCACCGTCTCATCACACACCCCCCTTCACCGACACTACCAGCGTTTCCGGCTGCGGGCGCCGATTGTGCATCTTCCCTAGGGCGACCACGCCTGTGCGCTCAGGGGCTACGCCCTGTGCGGCGTCGTGCGATCGATGTAGGCGCCGCTCTCAACGTCAACGCGCACGAGGTCCCCTGTCACAATGAACTGCGGAACGAGTATCTCCAGCCCGTTTTCCAGTGTGGCAGGCTTCATCGTGCTGCTCTGTGTATCCCTGATGCCGGGACCCGTGGCCGTCACTGAGAGCGTGACCGTTTTCGCAAAGTGCACACTGATCGCTTCGCCGGCGAGCAGTTCCACCGTCGCCTTCATTCCCTCTTTGAGAAACCTCCCCGCGGCGCCGATGTTCCTCTCAGGGACATCGTACTGCTCGAACGTCTCTGGATCCATGAAGTGAAACGTCTCGGCATCCTTGTAGAGAAATTCGAGCGCCCGCTTGTCAAGCTCCGCCGTCTCGACTCTATCCGTCGGTTTGAAGCGGACTTCGGTCATATGTCCGCTGCGGACATCCTTGAGCGTCAAGGCCACGAAGCTGACCATCTGTCCACTCCCCGCGTGGTGAACGACTTTAGTCACACGGAAGACCCGGTCCTGGCGCTGAAGGACGAACCCCTCCTTCAGTTCCGAAGCAGTCAGCATGTGGATTCACCCCGCTTGAGACCTGTCAACAACGCGCCGGCACACGGCAGACAGGGTACACAGGAGAGTATTGTGAAGCACGCTGCCTGCCTCGCGGCAAAAATAGCCACTTTCCGAGCAAAAGTCAAGAGGCACGAGAAACCCTTGTCTCCGATTTGGAACCCGCATGCCCAAGCATTGAGACTCTCATCGAGATGTGTGTTGATCTCAGGCTCGTCGTCGGCTCGCGCTTCCAACAAGGACCGGGCATCAACAGGACTGGGTGCTGACAGAGAGTGGGAGTCACAGACTTGACAACGAGCCTTTGACAGTGTATATTTCGACATGTTCACTGCATCGACACCATGTAGCGGAATCACACATGGGCACGACTGAGTTAACACCCCGGCAGCAAGACGTTTACACGTTCGTCCAGCGGTACGTCGAGAACAACGGCTATCCCCCGACACTCCAGGAGATTGCCCACGGACTCGGCATCCAGCCTAATGCCGCCCGGACGCATCTTCTTTTGATGGAGAAAAAGCGTGCGGTGCGATACGTTCCGGGGATCTCGCGGGGCATTGAGTTACTGCTCCGGCGACCAGCGGGTATACCGATCTACGGTACGGCACCCGCGGGACACCCGTTCCTCTCACAGGAGAACATCGTCGACACTTTTGAAGTCAGGAAATACCTTACAGCGTCGGACGACATCTTCGGTGTCTACGTACGAGGGGACAGCATGAAGGGAGCGGAGCTTGCTACGGGAGACCTTCTATTCGTCGACCCGAAGCGCGAGCCGCGCAATGGGGAGATTGTGGTGGCGTCGGTTGAGGGACAGCCGACGATCAAAAGGTTTTACAGGGAGAACGGCCCCATTATCCTTCGGCCGGAGAACAAGAAATACAAGCCGATCGTCGTGAACCAGAGCGATGACAACTTCAGGATCCTCGGCGTGGTAGTGGGGATGATTCGGGCGCTTGACAAAAGAAAGATAGACGCTCTTACCGAGGAACACCGGTCGCACTCGCGAGCCCTCAGGTCGAAGGGGCCGGGCCAGCCGGCCTGGTGACTCTCATTGCCACTGGTACCCGAACTTCTGCAGATAACGCGGGTCAATGAATAGCTGCATCGAGTTTCTCACCGAAGTTCCAAACACTCCGAGAGGCCACTACTCTCCCCTCAGCTTCTTCTCTGTTTCAAAAAAAGTCACGAGCAGCTTCACGACCTTCGTTTCGCGACCTGCGAGGTCTTCCCCGCTCTTCGCCTCGTCGAGCTCGGATTCGATCGTGCGCCCTTCATGTTCACTGATCTCCCCATCAAGGCACGCCAGGCTCATTGGAGTACCCCCCACTGCTGATGAGATCAGCACGCTCCAATCGCTTCTTTGCCAGTTCATGCCCCGGGATCGCCGCCCCAAGGAACATCTTGATTGCGCGCAGAGAGTTGGCTATATTGGAATTGAAAAGAACGAACGCCGAAGTGGCGGAATTGGTAGACGCGCTGGACTCAAAATCCAGTGGAGCTTAACACTCCGTGTCGGTTCGAGTCCGACCTTCGGTACGAGGCCCGGATCTCGCGGGTTTCTTGCTTAGGTCGCGCGAGGAGGAAGGGAAAGAACGCCGAATCGCTTAGCAGTTCTTTCTACAGTGCAACTGCCTCCCGAATATACAGAGCTTCGCCTCCCGATGCAACATGCTCGCTGATGACGTGATCCCCCTGAGGAAAGCTCGAAGGGGAGGTTCACTTCTTCAACGCATCTCTGCTGTGCAACCATCTTTGCATGAACTTCCTTCTCTATCAGCACTGTCCTATCCAGCGACCTTTCATCGAACCGTTGGTAACCAGTTTGACCAGATGCGTGGATCAAGAACGGAAGAACGAGCAGTAATGTGAGCTCGAATACCCTGCACATGGTTACACGTATCAAGCATCGACGACAGAATATTTCCCTATTCCTCAAGGTCTCTTGATGGACTCACCAAGATTACCAGGAACCTATCTCTCCAAGTGCATCTCTTCCCAATTCGGGATGTATGCCCTCATCAGGCTCTTGAATAGCTTCCCATGATTGGGAACCTGCAAATGAATAAGTTCATGTGCTATGACGCAATCTTGGAATTCTCCCCTCTTCCTCAAGAGGTCTCTGCTGAAGCTCACCCTACCAGCCGTCGAACAGGAAGCCCATTTCCGTTTCATCCTGCGTAGCTGTACCAGCTTCGGCTTCGCCCCAATGGTTTCAGACCAATGGGATACCCTCTCTCGGAACCTCTGTTCTTTGGTGTCTGTGCTCATTGCTGTACAACCAAAGTGAACATCTTCTCCATCGCTTCCAGCACCTTTTGCTTCCCAAGCGGTTTCAGCAACAGGCCATACAATTCCAGCCTCAGATCCCTTCTCTCGTTTCCGTTCACCATCCAGTCGGGATACTTGTCATACAGGGCAGATACCTTCTTAGAAAGCTCGTCTACGCCGTAGGTCATGTATGTCTTGAGAACCCAATAGATGGAGAAGGTGCGGGTATCGAGCTTCTTTTCAGTCTGCTCCTTTTTGGCAAGGTTGACCTGCTTGACAAGTTCTTCGAGTTGCTTGAGGGCTTCGATGGTGTCAATCTGACGATTGTCGTACAGCTCGTTGATGGCTTCTACCCGTTCTCCAATTCCCAAAAGGAATGGATTCTTTCCTTGGTTATCGTCAACAAAGATTCGGATGCTTCTGGTCAAATTCACCACCTTGGCTTTCTCAGACCTGGGGTCTTTCTTGAGAGCTTCCAGAGACTGTTCATTGATGGCATAGATGGGTAACGGTTCTGCAATCTGACCTACTTTGACCTGCTCCTTCACCAGAGAGGCTGTCTTCCGCATCAACTCTTTGTCAGCTTGCACTCTCGGCGTGAAGGCTAACAGAACCGTCTGGTAGAGGTGGGACAACTGGGTATAGGCGCGGATACAGTCCCCAAGAAACTTGTCTGGAGAGATGATTTCGTAGAGGCTTTCCAACTGCTTGAAGAACTTGAAGAAGGCTTCTCGCTTTTCCCTGTCGGTGAAGTACTCGATAGCGTGCTCAACCAGCTTGTCCCCCGTTCTTCCCTTCATCAGATTGAGATACTCTGGGGCTTGCTCCTTCATCTGCTTGGCAAACAGGTTCTTGAGGACATCTATGTTCTTGATAACACTCGTTACGTCGGCTGAATCGAAGGCAAGTGCCTTCTCCATGTTGTCGAAGATGCCTACGAAGTCCAGTACGAACCCCGACGGCTTCTTCAGTCCCTCATCATCTTCATAGGGACGATTCACTCTTGCTATAGCCTGAAGCAAGGTATGGTCTTTCATCGGCTTGTCGAGATACATACAGTACAGGATTGGTGCATCGTATCCCGTCAAGAGTTTTTCAGTGACAATCAAGATCTTTGGTAAGCTTTGCTTCTTGCGGAAGAGCTTCTTGGTCTCTTTTTCCTCAGCCTCTTCGAGATAGAACTCCTTGAGGACAGGTCTGTCATTGTGTGCTGGGGAGTAGATCACCGTTGAGTACTCTGGCGAAAGGTACTTGTCCAAGGCCTTCTTGTAGGGAGCGCAGGCCTCTCTATCCACTCCCACAAGAAATGCCTTGTAGCCCATCGGCTCAACATTTTGCCTATAGTGTTCTGCCACGAACTTGGCCACTTTCTCAACTCTATCAGTCGCCTTGAGGAAGTTCTTGGTGTTGACCGCCCTGTCCAAAATCTTGTTGAGTTCCTCAATATCGCTCACCCCCTCTTTCTCCATCATCGCATAGAACTCTTTCTCCAATGTCTCCCTGGGCACAAGCATATCATTGGGAGCAAGGGTGTAATGGAGAGGGAGCGTTGTCCCATCTTCAATGGATTCTGCAATGCTGTACTTGTCGAGATAACCCTTGTCGTCCTCTTTCCCAAAGACCTTGAAGGTTCCCTTCCCATAAAGAATCTTGTCTATAGGAGTGCCTGTGAAACCAAAGTATGTGGCATTGGGAAGAGCCGCCATCAGATAGTTGCCCAAGTCCCCTGAAGTGGTACGGTGAGCTTCATCAACGAAGACAAAGACGTTTTCTGTTGTGTTAATGTCCTTGGGCATACCTTCGAACTTATGAATCGTCGAGACGATCAGACCACGGTAGTCGCTCTTGAGGAGTTCCTGAAGATGGGCTTTGCTCTCGGCTATCTCGTAGGTCTCAAAGCCATAGGCTTCAAGATTCAGGAATAGCTGGCTCTCAAGTTCGTTTCTGTCCACCAGCATTATGACCGTGGGTTTCTTGAATTCAGGCTGTTTGATGAGTCTCTCGGCAGACACAATCATTGTGAATGTCTTACCTGACCCTTGCGTGTGCCAAATAAGCCCAGTCTTCTTCTTTCTCTCTGTAGAACGCTCAACAACCCTCTCGACTGCTCTTGACTGGTGCTGACGCAAGACTATCTTCTCAAGCTCATCCTCTCGCTTGAAGAATACGATATAGTCGTGGAGCACCCTGAGGATACGTTCTCGGTCAAAGAATCGCTTCACCTTCAGCTCAAAGTTCCCCTTCTCGACTTCCTTCCAGTTGAAGAGTGCCTTTCTGCTCAGGTTCCAAGTGACTCCGTAGAAGAAATCAATCAGGTGGGTAGCATCGAATAGCTGGGTGGTGGTAACAAGCTCGGGGGTCTCGCTGTGGTATCTCCGAAGCTGGTCAACCGCTTTGGGAATGGCTTCCTTCTCTTCAGGTTTCTTGCTCTCTCCAATGACGATGGGGATGCCATTGATGAGGAATACCACGTCAGCACGGTTGGTGTACTTGCCGTTGGTGTACGACCATTCCTCAGTAACCTGAAAGACATTGTTGTCAGGGTTCTCGAAGTCAATCAGTCGGACATTTCTTTCCCGTTTTTCTGCTGGAACGTAGACTGACTTCCTGCCACGGAGCCACTCCAAGGCTTCCTTGTTGCCTTCGATGGTGTTGCGAAGATTCTGAATCCGTACGATTACTTCGCTGACATTCTCAGCCGTGACGACATTACGGTTGAGTTCCAACAACTTCTGTTCGAGGATGGAATAGAAGAAGAGTCCCGTCTCGCCGTTGCGGAGCTTCAAGGCTTCTTGTGGCTCGATTATCTGCCAGCCAATCTCGCCTGCGTACTTGAGAATTGGTTTCTGTACTGCACTATGTTCGTTGAGCGGATTTGGCATTTTTCAGAGTGGGCCAATTGACAATCACAAGAACAACCACCTCTGTAACCCTTTATTCTACATCGAGATAATCATCACTCTAATCATAACGCTAATCATCAACCTCATTATCGTCGTAATCATCAACTTAATCATCAACCTAATCATCAACCTCATTTGAGCAGATAGGAAAGACTTCTACCTTTGCCAACTGGCTTTAGCACCCCCAATTCAACCAGTTTTGAGATTTCCTTATGGGCTGCTTGGGCGGAGACCTTGAAAAGCTCCCTCACGTTCTTGTTTGAAATTCTCTCGTTCTGATTGATGAACTCCACAATCTTCATCTGCTTCTCTGTCAGCGCAATTTGACCACGCTGTGTTCGCTTGAGCCGTTCGCTACTCAGACGAATGACTCGCTCCTTTACGGCTTCGATGCTCACCGCAACGCCTTCCACGAAATACTCAAGCCACTTTGTAACATCACGAACGTCTTTGTCCACCGTTGCCAATGCAGCATAGTACGCTTTTCGGTCAGTGTCGTAATAGTCATCAAGCGAGAAGAACCGCTTTGTGTCAAACCCTCTGAGATACAACAGCAGCGCAGCAATAACCCGTGCCGCCCGACCGTTGCCATCCACGAACGGATGAATGCGGACAAACTCGTAGTGAGCGATACCCGCTTCGATAACCGCATCCAGTTCCAGTGCCGCAGAGGAGTTCAGCCACTGCACATACTCCTGTATCAACGAGGGGACTTGCTCATTCTCTGGCGGATAGAAATTCACCTCACCAGTGAGACGGTTTCCAACAACGACGTACTTCTTCCTGTACACTCCTGAATCGGATGGGTCATCCAGTGAATCCTTGGTGAGTTGCTTGTGGATGCGGAGAACTATCTTTTCCGAAATGGTCTTGCCATCTTCCACGAATGCATCAAGCCGCTCAAGCACGTTCAAGTAGTTCAGCACTTCCTGCTTATCCTTGCGGGAAGCCATGATGTTCCTTCCCTCTGCCAGCTTGCTCACCTGGTCCAATGTGAGTTTGTTTCCTTCGATGCTCGTGGAGCTATGGGCACTGCGAACCATTGCCTCTCGTCTTAGCGATACTTCCCATTTGGGGACGAGGGGAGAATTGAGCACAACTTCTCTCGAAGCTGCAATCTTCCCAATGAGTGTGACAATCCTGTTTGTGTATCGAAAGTTAGGCTTGAACATGAGCCGGTCCTGTCTGCTCGCCGATGAATGGAATCTCGATGTTGTTGACCCTGATATGGCCTGCCATAAGCTGATAGAGCATGGACTTGAATATTCCGCTCTGAAGGTACAAACGAATGTCATTGAGCTTGGCTTTCGCATCCAGTCGTTCAAGGACCCTGCCGATTTCCAACTGCTCCGTTTCTTGCGGGAATGGTAGCCTCATCTCCAAAAGGAGACCCTTCGTGAGCTTTGGTCTTGTTGTCCCCGTCAGGTAGTCCTTCACATCCATCTGGGCCATGTACTGCTCATAGAATTTCAGTGAACCAAGCCGATTCTTCAGGATATGTGCGTGGTTGTTCACCCAGAATTTCCCTTGAGCTATGAATGAAATGGGCATCTTTCGGGATTTAAGGTTCTCCCCGTCTTCGGCGACCAAGAGATGCTCACCATCAAAGATGAAGTCCTTCACATGGTCAATGATTCCGCTGGCCCCATAGTAGGGGTACGGCCCCGCAATTCGGTCAGCCTTTGTCATTGGTACTCTCTTGCCGTCGTGACAATCGAAGATGTCGCCCAATCTCCGCACTTCCCAACTCTTCGGCATCAGCCCAATCTCAGTCTCCTTCAGTTCTTCACCGTGCAGACCCGCCTGTCTATCACGCTCCCTGAAGGCGGGCAGGCCTTCCGTGAACAGCTTCGCCATTAGTCCTCGCTTGAGTTCTTTGGTGCGCTCGATAATCTTCTCCTGCACTTCGATGGCTTGCTGAATCTTGGAGAGGATGGCGGCAATCTTCATCTGTTCGGGGAGAGGGGGACGGCAGACAGGAATCAGTTTCAAGTCCTCTCGTGGGATCCCCCTAATTGTGGTCCCTCTTGTCTGATTGCGAAATACCTGTTGAGGTTGGTCAGACATCAAATAATAGGCAAGATATTCAGAATCGAAGGCTAGCTTGTTGAGCACCAATCCCGTCAGGTCTTGACTTATGGCAACGTTCACATCATTGACAGCAACCTTCCCAACTCCCACCCGTGTTCCTACCAAGAGGTTGCCCTTGGGGACAAGTCGAGAGGAACTGTTGTCAAGCCCTTCTTTGGTTATCTTCCTTTGCCCATTCTTCAAGTGCAATCCTGAGAGATAGGCACTCGTTGTCCATTCGATGTCACCACCCCAATACGTTGGCTTCGCAGTTGAAGGAGTTCCCCCGCCGAAGATATCAGTGGTAGCTTGTCCCAAGCTGACTACATCCCATTCACTCGGGACACGTCCTGCCGCAGTATTCTTGTAGTCAGTAGTCATTCTCATTCATTTCTTGTCGGCCTCAAACCCCAGCTTGGCGAAGACCTTCTTTAAATCAGCATCAATCTTGGCACTCTCTTGCTCAAGAGCAATCAATTCTTCTAGCAGGACAGGTATCTCACGATATTCCTCAGCCGCCCCTGTCTCAACATACCTTGAAGGACTCACGTTGTAGTCATTCTTGGCCGCTTCTTCAATCGTTATAACTCTTGTGAATCGGTCAATGCTCTTGAAGTCATGGTATGCCTTGGCAACCTTCTTTATCTTCTCATCAGGCAAGAAGTTCTTAGGTCTACCCTTCTCAAATTCCTGCGACGCGTTAATGAGAAGTATCTTCCCCTTCCTCTCTTTGGCCTTGTTCTTGTTCAACACCATTATGATGCCAGCCGCTGTGGTGTTGTAGAAGAGATTATCAGGAAGCAGAAGAACAGCATCAATAAGGTCGGCATCAACAAACGCCTTCCGTATATCCTTCTCCCTGTTTGACCCTTGACTTCCAGATCCTCTTGACACAGCCCCTGTATCAAGAACGACTGCCATTCTCCCCTTCTGATTGAGGGAAGCTTCCATCAATTGAACCCAGCCCCAATCAGCAGAACTGGCTGGTGGGTATCCCCTCTTGAAGCGTTCGTAGGTATCGTTCTCGTAGAAATCAGAATCGTAGCCATCCTGATTCCACATGGGGTTGGCAGTTACGATGTCAAAGGTCTTGAGTGAACTCCCATCCAAGAGTTTGGGGTTCCTCATTGTGTCCCCAATGGCAATCGAACCTTCCATATCGTGAATGATAGTGTTCATCTTTGCCATTGCGTAGGTAACGTGGTTCTGCTCTTGTCCGTAGAGTTGCAGTGGCTTTGAGACCTTCTTCCCATTCATCTTCTCTGCAAGAGCAAGCTCGCACTTGATGAGAAGTCCAGCCGTACCACAGGCAGGGTCGTAGACTGTCTCTCCTTGTTGAGGGTCAAGGATATATGCCATCAACCAGCCAACCTCTTTCGGAGTTAGGAACTCCCCCGCACTCTGCCCTTGTCCCTCAGCAAATTTCCTCAGAAGGTAGTCGTAGGCTCTTCCAAGTATGTCGGGTTCACAGTCAGCCAGCCCAAGCCTTTGCTTGCTGATGATCTCAATGAGTGAACTTAGCTTTCCATCATCAATAATTCTCTGACCGCTCACAGTCGCATTGAAGTCTACGATGTCAATGACACCTTGAAGGGCTGGGTTCTCCCTGGCGATTGCCCTCATTGCTTCTGTCAGTTTCTCACCCACCTTGGAAGTCGAGTTCCGAATCTCCGACCAAAGTGCTTTGTCAGGGATGTAGAATCGCATCAGAGAGTGGTCTTTCGTTATCAACTCTTTAGCAGTGTCTTCGTCTCCAAACTTCTCTGCAACTCTCTTGACCTCATCCTCAAAGACATCAGAAAGCCGTTTGACAAAGATGAGTGGTAGGATATAGTCCTTGAACTTCGGAGCATCCACAGCCCCACGGATTGAACAAGCGGCTTCCCATAGCCAGCCCTCAAGGGTGTTGACATCGAGTTGTTCTGGTGTGCCGTTCTTGTTCTCGAAGAGGGTCGGCGAGGGCTTTGACTTCGTCCTCTTCCCCACCTTTGCCGTCTTAGCTACAGGTTTTCGACCTCTCTTTGCCATCAGGAATGCCTCTCACCAAATACGTCAATTTGTGGGTTCCGCAGCAGGGTATTCAGAGTCGCTACTCCTGACCTAACCCCGTTTTGTGTATCAGCGTGAATATGTACCCGGCCTATTCCTCCGCGAAGAAGTCTGAGTCGATTCGTTTGATTTCGTAGCTGGATACAGTAGTGACACCGATGTTGTGGTCGATCATGAGCTGGGCAAGTTGCTGGCCGTCGATCAAGACAATCTTCGTGTCGATCCGTGACACGTAGTCGTGTGCTTCCTTCGGGAAGTCGGAAGTGGTGATGAAGATCCCCTTCCTTGCTCGCTGGCCCTGCAGCGCACCAGCGAACTTCTGGATCTCGAGCCGGCTTACCGAATTCTCCCACTTCTTGGCCTGGATGAATATTGCATCAAGTCCCAGCCGATCTTCTTTGATAATACCGTCTATGCCCTCGTCGCCCGACTTCCCGACGGCTCTTCCAGCGTCTTTGAGACTGCCTCCATACCCCATGGCCACAAGGAGTTCCACGACCACCTTCTCAAACTGATGTGGGCTGCCTGACTTGACCTGATCCAGAAGCTCGCTTGCCAGGCTCTGCCGCAGACTCTGGTAGGAATTCTCCAGAGCCTCTTCGGGCGTTCTCTTGCCATCCTGTTCGCTGAGCCCCTGGTCGTCGATCTTTTCATGCCGCAACGCACGAAACTGCACGAACTCTGGAAACTGCTCCAGGAAACCAAGGTTGATGGACTTGGGGCTCGACGCCAGCACGTCAAGCCCTCGCTTCGTGATCCGAAAGTATGCTCGTCGCGGAGACTCGAGGGGCGCGGCCTTCTTCAGGTACGTGCGCGCCCACCCGACACGGTTTCCAAAAATGGTCTGCTTACCGCTCGCGAGCAACTCTCTGCGCTCCTCTGGAGTAAGGCTGAATCTACTCGCCAGGGCATCGATTGTCTCACGAAGTGAATGCTCCTTGTTGTCGCCGACGAACGTCAAGAGTGGCAACATGATAGACTGGTAGTCTGGGATTGCCATTTGAGATCGACTCCACGGCTTGGTGGTGCTGATCTTGGCCGGGATGATGCCGGAAAGGTCCTCTGGAAGTTACGGAGGATTCAGGTGGAGTGCAAAAGATCGGCGATCAGCGATGTCATCTGCCCTTCAGATCGTAGTACCTGTGCCGGTCGAGTCTCCATGTACCGGTGATTTGGATGGGACCCAATTCACCGGAGCAGAATGAGCTTCCTCGTCTCCACGTATCCACCCGCTTCCAGCCTGTAGAAGTACACCCCGCTCAGCTTGCCGGTCGCGTTCCATTGAACCTGGTGAGCGCCAGCTGATTGAATGCCTGAGACGAGAGTTGCGATCTCTATGCCGAGAGGAGTGAAGACCTTCAGCGTCGCATGAGTCGAGTGCGGGAGGGTGAATGTGATCGTAGTCGTTGGGTTGAACGGGTTCGGATAGTTCGGGAACAACGTGAACCGACTCGGCGCGCTGCCTGGCTGTTCGTCGATGCCGGTCGTCACTCCTCCGTTGGTCGTGCGATACAAGATGTCCTTGTCACCCAGCAGCCAACCGTTCTGAGCGTCTGTGAACACGACGTCACGGCCCGACCCGGAAGACCATGGCATATGGAGCTGCGCGGTCCATGTCCTTCCCGTATCCGAGCTGAAATACAGATCATCACTGTCAAGAAGCCAGACCTTGGCAGGATTGCCAGGCTCGAACGAGAATGCCTCGCCCCAATGCCGAGATGGCATGGGAAGCGAATCCCATGTGTTCCCTCCATCGAGTGTTCTGTAGATCCCATCGCCTCCAGGCACAGCAAAGCCGATGTTCCGGTCGTAGAACTTCAAGACCTGAACATAGTTAGCAGGGTAGCGCGTCAGCGTCCACGACCGGCCTCCATCGATGGTCTTGTACAGCTTCTGGGGATTGACCCCAGACTCGAAGAAGTATCCCACGTCTCAATTCACGAAGTCGAGGCGACGCCACGTATCGCCCGACGCGCAGCCCCGAAGGGCGGTATCATTCATGGAAACCCAATGGAGTCCCGCATCAGTCGTCCTCAAGAAGAGAGGAGGCCCATTTCCTACGGCATCACCCATCGCGACGCCATTCTGGGGATCGAACATCCTGATGTAGTTGATGAAATCTGTCTTGGTTGTGTCGTAGAATTGCACGTTCCAAGTCTGACCCCCGTTCGAAGTTGCATAGATAGCACCGGAGTATCCGCCAGCCACCCAAATGTGGGAGCTGTCGACCATTGACAGGTCAACGAGTTCAGCGTGGTAAGAATGGGAGAAACCCAATGACTTCCAGTTTGCTCCACCATCTGTGGTCCGAAAAACACCACCCCTCGATAGCCCCACGACAGCGGTCGATTGACCGACTGCATCAATCGCCCACGCCACTTCCCACCCCATGCTGCTGTCGGCGGGTGGAAGACCGTTCGTAGCTTTGACCCACTGCGCGTTCATATCGTGTCGCGCAGTACACAGAAAGACAAAGGTGAGAAGAAAAGGGAGGGACTTGTTCATGGCATTCGCTCCTCTCTCTATCATCGGCGTCCGCCTGTCCCGAAAACAGGGGAGTCATCGTACGTTGACAGTGTGGAGGTGAACAAAGAAGGACTGCAAGAACGTGTATAAATATGTTACTGCACCACTCGGCCAATGTCAAGCGGCTGAGTCAGAACCTGCGTCTCGACCCCGCAACATGAACGCACGGGCGCGGCACAGCGAGATGACAGGCCGCTCCGGTGGCTCATGATGCGGAGGAATTTCCATTCGCAAGCGGACGGCACAGTATTCGCATTGCGCACGTCCACGCCGATCAACGGACGTAGGGCAAGGTCCCCTCTTATCGCGCTGAATATCGCCAGCAACCTCCAGCCGGAGCTTCTCTGTCCGAGATATTGGCTTATTATTGGGGAGGATTCGGGTGGGGTGTTATTCCCTCAGGCAATGCAATAGGATCCAGGAATGCGACAGTGACGTTTCGCCCGGTTGGCAGTTTCCTTCCGCAATTGCGTGGGAACATCTCGATTTCTCTCGACAATTCGCTCCGGAAAGTCGTTTCCCAAGCAGCATTTGTGCGTTTCTGTCCATTCTGGAGGGGATACGGAGAAAAGGCGCACAAGAGACTGGTCGAGCTCTGCCCCTTTTATTGCTTTTCGCACGCGAATCTGTCGAGAATGATTATCTATTTTCTTTGTTTGCAACGGCTTACGAGACCTCGGTTTCCAGCCAGAAAGCGTGATCCCAACGGTCCGGAGAGCATATGATTCTGAGAGTCTGAGTGACCCAGAGGAGCATCCGTGATCAACTCAGGGCCCGGCAAGGACAGATATTCAAGTGTCCGTCATCATTGTGGCTGTTTCCAGAAAGAAGATCAACTGAGATGTGATTGCTTCGGGAAGAATCCATCTCAGGAGAGTGAGCGGATGAGATGGATATAAGAATATCTAAAGATATATAAAGGGGAAGACACACCTGAAAACCGGCAATATTGGACTCGTCTGAGCGGATTTCCGGTGTCCTCTGCTACAGTTAGTACTAGATTCTGCTACACGTAGTAATAGACGTTCACCGGCCTGTCGTGAGCTGATGTGAACGGTTGTCCCTTGCTACCTGCCCCGGTGCCTGAGGATCACGAAACTTCAGCTCAGGGCACTCCTCTGGCGTATCTAGAGCCCCGCAGAGGGCCAATTCCTCCACAAGGGTGTTATGATGTCTCCCCGGAGCAGATAGAAGCTGCACGGAGGTTCAGCGCCGAGTTCTGGGGGTATTTAAGGCTCAGCTCGTTCCGACCTTGAGCTTGTTCACCGCGTCGTGCAGCTCTGATGCAGCAAGGTGCGAGTATATTTCAGTGACCTTTACAGATGAATGTCCGAGCAGCTTTGAGACGGAGAAAATCGGCACGCCGGTCTGGGTGAGGAGCGTTGCGAATGAATGCCGCAAGGAATGGAAATATGGAAATGAATCTCCTCGCTGAGCTTCGCCTCCCGGACGGCCGCTTTGAACTTGTGCGTGACAGAATTCTTCGGGAGCTTGTAGCCTCGCCGGTGGAACACATACTCCGTGTTATCATAGGAGCGCCGAAGGAGCATACTGTAAACTGCTTCATTCATCGGCACGACGCGGGAGCGGCCCGTCTTTGTCTGGAAGGACTCGTCGCTTGTCACAAGGACCTGGCACCGCTCGAGGTCCACGTTCTTCCACCCAAGGTTCAGGATCTCCGAGAGCCGGCACCCGGTGAGGAAGGCAAAGAGCCACACGTCCCGGAGCATCATTTCTTTCGTTGCCTCGGTGATCTTCACAAACTCCTCCCGCGTGACGTACACCGGAAGCCGCTCCGCCATTTTCACCTGAGACGACAGCGAGAACGAGCTGGAAGCGAGGATCCCCCATTTCACGGCGAGGTTGAACGCTGCCCAAAGTACCCGAAACTCGATGTTGACAGTTGTTGGCTTGGAGGTCTTCAGCCGGGTCGCTTTGAAGCGCTCCACGTCGGCAAGGGAGTACTCGGAGAGAAGCTTGTCCACGCAGACATGGGCGAAGCTGCTGAAAGCAAAACGCGAGCGCTCGGCCGTCCCTGGCCGAATCGCTGCCGCCTGCATGGTGAAGTACTGCTTCGTAAATTCGTTAAAGGTGAGGGGCGGCTTCGACTTTGACCGAAGCTTCTCGAAGTCGCTGAGGGCTCGGAGGGCATCAGTCTTGAGTCGTGCCCTGGTAGACTTCCACCGGATACGTCCGCCGTCCCGATAGCTGACGTACCAGATACCGGAACGTGTGAAGAGGTAGAACTTCTGCCGTTGCATAGAAGAACGCCTCCTTTCGCTTAGCAATTCGTTCCACAGTCAAGCGAAAATCGGCGTTTCCCCTAGCGGAATTACTGAAGGGCTTGGACTCAAAATCCAGTGGAGCTTAACACTCCGTGCCGGTTCGAGTCCGACCTTCGGTACGAGGCCCGCATTTCGCGGGTTTCTTGTTGCGGGGGTTCGAGGGGTGCGGCGGAGAGAGAGATTCTTGTCAACAGTTTTGTACACACGTTTGTCAACACTCCCGTATCGGTCTACTACTGTAGGACGGAACGCCCCGTGCAGCTTTCCCACCTCGGCCAAGAGGTTGCAGTCTACGTTGAATAGGTCATCCATTACCTGACAGAGACTATGTATAGATAGCGCAAAGGAGTCGACCCGATATTGCTCACATCGTGTTGATTACCGGGA
>PEWR01000032.1 GCA_002779395.1 Ignavibacteriales bacterium CG07_land_8_20_14_0_80_59_12 | reverse complement strand
AGATCGGTCAGCAGGCGATGGAGTTAGAGTTGCTGAAAAAAAAGAGGATTGGATCCAGAGGAGAAGCGTGAGTACGTCGAAGTGAGGCTTGGGGAGGTCGAGAGAGGCGACAGGGAAGGGCTACCCAGTGAGACTTGTCTTGAGGGCTGCGGGGCTGTCGTCGGCGGCCTGGTACGACAGGCCTGCCCGCCGCAGGCAGGCGGGAGTCAAAGGGGGTCAAGAAGTCCCGTGGCCCGAAGCCGGTCCTGAGCGACGAGGTGGTGTTGGAGGCGATCCGGGAGGATCTCGCGACGAGCAAGTTTCATTCGGAAGGATACAAGAAAGTCCACCATCGGGTGCGGCGCAAGCATGGGAAGGTAGCAAAAACGCGTGTTTTGGCAATCATGAAGGAGAACAAACTCCTTTCCCCGGTACGACCGAAATGGAACGGTTCATCGCGGCCTCACGACGGGACGATCATGACGGAGCATCCGAACCGGATGTGGGGCACCGATGGAAAGCCGTATTCTAGAGACGGGCTCGGTGCTTCCGGAGAAATTCCGCTACGGTGATTATAGGGATCCCATGAATTGAACCTAAAGGAAGGATATGTCTTTTGTCGCCAGTAATCAAATAGTCTGCTCTGCCAGCCACAGCGCACTCAAGGATGCGATTATCGGCTTGTTTCTCCTTGATGATATCGATGGTAACCGTGGGTCGGACAATCGTTGCGAGGCGTCGAAATCGTTGCAATGCCTTCTCAACGGCTTTCGGGGGAAGCGCAAATTTCTGAGTCAAAACTCTCGTCAGTTCGTCCAGTATGAATGGGGAGAGAATCAACTCTGCTTCTCCCTTCCGAACAAACTGCATCACTTGATCGGCCGATCCACCAGCCACAATCAAGGCAGAGATGAGAACGTTGGTATCAAACACGATACGCATCGAAGCTATTTGCGCACTTCGTCAACCAAGCGCTCGATATCGTTTTCGCTCTCGATCTGGAGCGCTCGTGCGCGCTGCTGCACAGCAAGTCGAAATCCTTTGTCGCTTTGCAGATTCAAATACAGTCGAAGCGCGTCACGTACGAGTTCGCTCTTCGTTCGTTGCTCCCTTTGGGCCAGTTTCTCTGCTTCCCGCAGGAGACGGGGCGGAATCGAGACGCTTACTACCTTGCTCTGTCTCATGATGTATTACCTCCAGTCTGTATTACACTGTAATATAACTGTAGTTGACACACGTGTCAAGCATGTTCTCAAAGGAGTGTTTGCTGGTAGTGAAGCCATCGCGAAGAACTATGCTTACCTGGCCTTGTAAGGGTTTCGAACGCTCGGGTCTTAAAACCACAGGTAACAAAGCCCAAAACAATTGCCAAGCGATATCTATGGATGGAGCTTCAGGAGCGTGCGTCAAAGATTGCGGGTAAACTGCAAATAAAAAGAAAACATGTTCATGCTTGAAAATGTCGGCGAATTGGATATATTGCATCGTAACACCACAGCGGGTTATGGTGCATATATGGTGCACGTAAAAGGAGAGAATAGGGTAACCGGTTAAGCTACAAAGAGTTACGATATGCGGGAGTAATTCAGTGGTAGAATGCCAGCTTCCCAAGCTGGACGTCGCGGGTTCGAGTCCCGTCTCCCGCTCTCTTCCCTGATCCAGCATTCGACTCTTCACTTTCCTCTCGGCTCCCACCGTGCCGGCAGCGCCGACCCCCGGTGGTCTCTTCTTCTGCAGGATGTCGACATCAAGGGGGAGCTTCGTCCGACGGCTCGTTCTCCCTGAGGTCGCCTTCGGCGCACCGTAGGATTTCATCCGGGGTGCGGTAACACCCACGAGGATCATGACGGCCCGCCTATGGCGGGCTCGTTTGTTATAATCGGCGGGTGTGCGGCATTCCTACTCACGCCCCTCGGACTGCCGCTTCGAGGTGCGGATTACCTGAAACGTGTTTGCCACCGGACGTTCCCCGGTCGAATCGGAAGGGGAGTTGATGATCTTTCCTTCGAGCACCATCGTTGTGGATCCACCGCCGTCAAGGTTGAATGCGTCGGACACGCTGATCGAGCGGAGAAAGCTCGCCATCTCGTCAAACGACATCCCGAGGCTTGTGGATTGTCTCCCATCCACCGTGCAGAGGTAGAGCCTCGTCGTGTCTGAGTTGATCCCGACGAACGTGCGGGGATGGCGGGCGGTGATGAACTTCGGCGGGATGGCTTCTGTAAGCGGACTCTCTCCTGAGACGTTGACTCCCCCGTTGAGTATGCGTCCTGCCCCCGAGATGAGCTGGTCGATCCGTTGCGTCAGCGGGAGGATGCCGAAAACGATCCGGAGTGTATCCCTGGTAGAGACGCTCCGAGAGATGAAGTTCAAAGGACCTTCCCTGATTGCAGAGATGACTCCGCCGTCGCGAGGGATGGTCAACATGCCTCCCGCCGAACCCGGGCCGGCAAGGAAGAGAAGGGTGTCGTTCATTACCCACCGCGGCGAAAGGAGATTCAGCGGCCGTTCGGTGACGGAACTGTCCCTCTTCGTCGCGCTCCCCCTGTGAGAGGTGTAGAACACCAGACCGGTTCTGCGGGCCGAACCATTCACCGAGCTTAGTGTAGAGGTGGTGCCGTCCTTTGCGATTACTACCCCGTGAAAGGAGTACCTGCCAATGAGCGGCCTGCCGTCGACCGAGATGGCGAGCTGCGACCTCGATGAGGTGTCGCAGATGACCGGCTTTCCGTTCTGGACTTGGTTTCCCACGGGCCATCCGGTTTCGAAGCTGAAAAAGTCGGCGTTTACGGCGGCGACTACGCGATGTCCCTCGCGGTCGTTCTCCGAGGTCTGGACGCTCGTTTTTGAGAGTCCGTTGGGCCGGTACGTCTCCATGCGGATGTCCGGCCTCCGGAGGTCCACCTGGATGACATTCAGGTTGAATGGCCCTGGGAGGGCATAATGAGTGCAGACGACGCCGGGGATAATTGTGCGGCTCTCCAGTGTATCGGGGAGGAAGGCGTTCGCGAGCCGGCTGAGGAAGAGGACTAGGACGACAAGGAGGGTAAGTCGGAGTTTCATGCGATTGCCTCATGAACGAGTGTTGGGTTGCCGCGAAGCGGGAACGCAATGTGTCGCGCTGTCATCAGTTCCCTCTTCCTCGTACGATGCGCACGAGTTCGCCGGCAATTTCTTCCGGCAGGTGAATCCCGGTTCTCCAAACGCGTTCCGGCGTGAACTCCCACCGGGTCTGGACGGCTTCAAGGAACTCATCGCGCACCACGAGGAGAGTCCTTGTCGAAGCATCGAGAGCGTCGAGACACGGAGCCCACCCCTCGCCTTGCAGTTCAAGCCTCCCCACCTCATCGATGGCGACCACCTCCGCGTCGACGAGGTTTCTGCCGTCGAGCACGCTCCTTCCGAACATGAGGCCCCGGGGCGAGAACCCATACGATCCTATTGCGACCCATGATGGATCGCCGTCCCGCCGGGAGAGGACTTCTCTCGCCCCGGTCCGGAGATCCACGACGTCAAATCCGTGCCGTTGGCCCTCCTTAAGAACGCCCGGTGACAGTATCCCGGCGACCCTGAGTCCTGTGCTTCTGAGGCGTGCGATGGCGCCGGTGAGCAGAGTCGTCTTCCCGCTCCCACGCCCGCCGGTGATGATGAAAGCCCTCATGCCGTCTCATGCTTCCTTTTCGTACGCTCTCAGCCAGTCGTTGGCGGAGCGGATGGCATCGGGAATTGCTGCGAACGGGTGTGAGATGAACCGTCGGCCTTGAACAAGTGCAGCTGTCATTGCCGGTAGGGCTTCAAAGGCAATGTTGAGAGCGGCCGAGAACTCACTCATCCCGCGCCGGATGAACCAGCCGATGATCTTCGGGTTGCGGACCTCGACGCTCACGACCGAGAAGCCGACGACGATCAGCGCCGCCCGAAGATTCATCTCTGTGCCGACTGCGAGACCGCTCCAGCTCCAACCCGGTTCGCGGCTCTGGAGGTTCCCGAGAAGGAAGCTTGCGAGGAGTGCCACGACTGCGAATTCGATCCATAGCCCTGGCTTGGCGAGCCTGTGGAGCGACAGAGGATACCGGGCGATACAGACCGCGAAATAGGCTGAGAGGATGGAAGCAGCCCCCCAGAGCGGCAGGAGACTGAAGGACAGCATCCCTCCGATGATCACGAGGGCATGAAAGGCAAGCCAGGCGATTGAGAACCTCGTTGCTGGATTGACAGAGGGAAGCGATGCGCTGCCGCGCGCTAACGTCTCGGAACCGGCCCGGCGATCGGGTGCGCGCGCGGCTCTCCTGCCGATCGCGATCCCGGATGCGGCGGCCAGAACACCGATTACGATGTCAGCGGCGAAGAGAAGAAGGATAAACTCTCCCGCTCGGATTGTGCGGATTCCGAAGCCGCTGGCCGCGATCTGATAGAAGCGACTATAAAGCTCGACGATGTTCGTGCCGTACGTGAAGATGAGCAGGACGATTGTCTGGATCAGCGTGAAGGATACCGCCGCGGCGCCGCCTGCGACATAGGCGGCGGTGTTCCTCCCGAACAGGCGAACCGCCCCTTCGACGAGGAGTGACTCGATGAGGATCCCGATCATGGCGCCAAGGATGACGGAGCTTGGCGAGATTGATTTCATGACTGCACAGATGAGACCGGCTCTCCAGAAGAGCCCTTCTTCCGGCCACACCTGGTGGGAAGCGACGAGGAGACAGACGCCGATCGAGGCGAGGATCGTGCCTGTCACCGGCACACCGATATTGTGCAGGAAGCTTCCGAGAACTATCTCGGCGGACGCCCAGAGACTTCCGACGACGGCTGCCTTCCGCCAAACTGGAGCCGCAGGTGTCTGCTTCATCCGGACAGGTGGGCTGTTCTGCTCGCGAGAGATTCTCTACTCCTTGTCTTGCTTCAGGATCATTGTGCGGTAGTCCTCCGGTGTGTCAACATTCAACTGTATGCCCTCCTCGGAGGTTTGGACCTCGACGATTTCATCAGGATGAGCACGCACGAGGGCCCTGGCTCCTATCTCCGGGGGTGCTGCGGCGAGTTCCCTGAAGAGCTTGCGTGCGAAAAGGACGGGATGTCCCCTTCTCCCCTTGAACACGGGAAGGATAATCCTTTTCCCCGAGGAGCGGAAGGTTTCGACAAGAGATTCGATGACCGAACGGGAGATAAGGGGATGGTCGACAGGGCAGAGGAGAAGCCCCTCGGGGTTCCAGTCTTCTGCGGCTCGCATGCCGGCAACAATCGAGGAAAGCTGCCCATCGCTCCATCGCTCGTTGATCGAGATTCTCCCGGTAAACCACGTAAGCGCTTCCCTGACTCGCTTGGCGTCGGCGCCGAGAACGATAACCACATCGTGGACACCTGCGGCCGTCAGCTCATCGACGATGTGCCGGATGAACGACTTCCCGCAGATTGTCAGGAGGCTTTTCGGTGAACCCATGCGGGAGGAAGAACCGGCTGCAAGCACAATTGCGGAGACCATAGGCTATGCACGCTCAGCGAAGAAGGAATCCATCGTTGAGGACACAAGACGGAGCCGGGCGCTTGATCCCCGTCTGATGCTCACGAGCTCAGCGACAATGCTGATGGCGATCTCCTCGGCGGTCACGGCTCCGATGTCGACGCCGATGGGGGCGTGGACCCGCTTCAGTGTGTCGACAGTGACACCGCGGCTCATGAGGTGGTCGTAGGTGAGGGCAACCTTTCTTCCGCTGCCGATCATGCCGATGTACCCTGCCGGCGTTCCGAGCGCCTGCTCGAGCACTACTTCATCGTACCGGTGGCCGCGGGTCACGATGACGATGTTGGTGGACGGGGTGAATCTGATTGCATCGAACGCGGAGCTGAAATCGACAGCGAGAGTGCGAACTGCCTCGGGAAATCTCGCGGGGTTTGAAAAATCCGGCCGGTCGTCGACGACCGTCACACGGAATCCGGCCATGGCGGCGGCACGGGAGACGTACTTCGACACGTGCCCACCGCCGAAAATCACAAGCGATGGACATGCCCTCATTGGCTCAAGGATCAGCTCGATGTCTCCGGAGCGGACGCGACGGGCCTCGCGGCGCTCCTCGACGAAACGAACTGCTTCGCGGAGACCTGCATCGAGGCCGGAGACGAGTGGACTGAGTTGCTCGAGTGCCGCCTCGACAGCGGCTTCAGTTGTCCTTTCCCCTCGTCCCGTGAGTGCCGCGACACGGCTGCTGCCGTCCGTGTGATCGATAAGCGTTGCGAAGAGACAATCGATGCCATCTTCAAGCGCCTCCTTCAATTGCAGGAAAACCGGGAGGTGCGTGCGCGAGAGAGGCTGGACCAGCACGTCTATGCTTCCGCCGCAGATCAGGCCGAGCTCGGGGTGATTCTCATCGAGGGGGTACGAATGGAGGGCTGCTGTTCCGGAGTCCAGCGCGGCGCGGGCATGGTCCAGGACATCCGCTTCCATGCATCCGCCGCCAACGGTCCCGACCGCGACGGTGCCTCCGTCCTTCACAAGCATTTTCGAGAGGGGAGAAGCGGGCGTCGAGCCGCTCGTCGAAATGATCGTTGCGAGCGCGACGCGATCTTCCTTCTCGAGCGCCGTTATGATTTCAGTAACGATGTCCATTTGGCACTCTCTGCTCAGAAACGCACGTCTCATTGTAGGGGCGATTCACGAATCGCCCGTCATTCTCCGGTTTCCCCTCACAGGCTGGGGGCAATTCGTGAATTGCCCCTACACTCCGGATTTGTGTTTGTTCCAACCGATCTTTACATCGTCAGCGCCATGACCGCCTTGGCGGTATGAAGCCGGTTTTCCGCCTCGGGAAAAACGCGCGAATGCGCTCCGTCGATGACAGTATCGGTCACCTCATAACCGCGGTCCGCCGGGAGGCAGTGCATGTAGATGGCGTGCTTCTTGGCAAGCTTCATCTTCTCTTCGTCACAGATCCAGTGCTTGTACTTCTTTGAGATCTCGAGTGCTTCCTGCGGGTTGTGGAAGAGCGACTCAATTCCCCACGACTTCGGATAGACGATGTCTGCGTTCTTGAACGCGTCCTCCATGTTGTCCACGACCTGGAATTTCGTCCCGTTCTGTTCGGCCATTCTGTGCGCGTACTCCATCGGCCCCTTCATGAGCGTGTACTCCGGAGGATGTGCGAGCGTCACATCAAGCCCGAAGCGTGTCATGAGCGTGATGAGGCCCTGCGGCACCGACATCGGTTTTGCGTAGCTCGGGGCGTACGCCCAGGAGACGTCGATCTTCAGTCCGCGGAGGTTTTTGCCAAACTCCTCGCGGATCGTCATCAGGTCGGCGAGCGTCTGGAACGGGTGGTCGATGTCGCACTGCATGTTGAAGAGAGGGACTTTCGCGTATTGTGCGACCTCCCGCATGTACTTGTTTCCTTCGCCGGGGACGAGATCGTGGCGTATCGCTATGGCATGTCCGTAGCTTGAGAGGATGATCCCCATGTCTTTCGGCGACTCGCCGTGTGCGACCTGGGAGGTTTCCGCGGAGATGAAGTGGGCGTGCGCGCCGAGCTGCGTTGCCCCTGCCTCAAATGAGTTGCGCGTGCGCGTTGACTTGTCGAAAAAGAAAAGGAAAATCGTTTTGTCCGGTAAGTATCGGTGCGGCTTTCCTTTTCGGAAAAGCTTCTTCAGATCGCCTGCAGTCGTGAGGGCGAGCTCGATCTCCTTGACGGACCAGTCGCGGGTTTCGATGTAATCTTTGCCCCGGACCGTGTTCGGGAGTGTCGGAAGCTTTGTCGGCATATGAATCCCTTTCTCTTCGGTCTTTCGCGAGAAGCGCTGATCCGCGCCAGTCCGGGGCTTTTTCCGCGTGAATCCGCGGTTCCATTGTCATTGGCTCGTTGACAAATAGACGCCCGGGAACGCTGCGTACCATGCGGACGCCTTCACAAGGTGCTCGACGGGGATCTGCTCTGTCGCCATGTGGGCGTAGACCTCGTTTCCAGGCCCGAAACCGACGCACGGGATGCCGTGCATCCCCATGGCAGCGACGCCGTTCGTGCTGAAAACCCAGCGGCCGACCTGCGGCGTTTCGCCAAACAGCCTCTCGTAGGTTCGGATTCCGCTTGCCATCGCGGGGTGGCTTTCAGGGAGAAGCCATGTCGGGTAATATTTCTTTGTCGGGTAGGTGAGGCCGCGCCAGCTCGGGACGACGTAGTCGAGAACGACAACGTCGGCGTCCGCCTCCCGAACGCCGGGAAGATCGAGGATTTCTTTGACGGCTGATTCCATCGTGTCTGTCGCCGCAAGGCGCCGATCGAGGTGGATCGTGGCGGAGTCGGCGACGGCGCAGAGGGAGGGGGAGGTCGAGCGGATCTCCGAAATGGTCACGGTCCCCTTCCCGAGGAACGGTTCGCCGGTGAGACGGTCGTTGAGCTTCTCGATCTCCTCGATGATCGGCGCCATCTTGTAGACGGCGTTCACCCCACGCTCGGGCGCCGAGCCGTGGCAGGAGATCCCCTGTGTTCGCACCTCGATCTCCATCCGCCCGCGATGGCCGCGGTAGATGCCGAGGTTCGTCGGCTCGGCGATGACAACGAGCTCGGGGCGAAGCCTGTCCTCGTTGATGATATACTGCCAGCAGAGCCCGTCGCAGTCCTCTTCCTGCACGCTCCCGACGACGTAGAGCGTGAAATCTCCCTCGAGTCCGAGCTCCTTGATGATTCTCCCGCCGTAGACAATGGAGGCAAGGGCGCCCTTCATGTCGCACGCGCCGCGTCCGTAGATGACCCCGTCGCGCTCATCTCCCTTGAACGGGTCGACGCTCCAATTCTCCGGGTTGCCGACATCGACCGTGTCGACGTGTGCGTCAAGGGCGAGAATGTGCTTCCCGTTCCCGATGCGCCCGAGAATGTTCCCCATCGGGTCAATCATCACCTCGTCGTAGCCGCACCGATCCATCTCTTCCTTCATCCGGTGGATGACCTGCTCCTCCTGCGAGCTCGTTGACTTGATCGCGATAAGGTCGCGAAGGAAACGCGATATGTGTGTGCGTTTCTCTTGTGCGGCCTGGTAGATCCTCTCGTACATCGTTGATACCTCACATCGCATTGAATTCATTGATCAGCGTGTCAAAGTACACCACTTCCTCCTCGAAGAGCGCCCGCCAGTACTCATCATCCCACTGCGCGTTGAGCTCCTCGGAGGTTTTCCCTTGCTGTTCCACCCATGTGTAGTACTTGAGGTTGTGAATCGCCTTCCGCTCATGGTAGGTGAGTTCCTTGAAGAAGTCGATGCCCTGGTGCAAAACCGGACCTGCGTGGTCTCGCGCCGCCTCGATCTCGGAATAGTCTCCCCGTTCGCGCCGGAGCTCTTCGAGGCGTGAGCGGTACAGGTCAACGGAGTCGGTGAAGATCGTGAGCACGACATCGTTCTCGCCGAGCTCAAAATACTTCGCCGTCTTGATGGCCGCAAGCATAT
>PEWR01000015.1:9623-9842 GCA_002779395.1 Ignavibacteriales bacterium CG07_land_8_20_14_0_80_59_12 | reverse complement strand
CGCAGTCGACCACTTTCGCCCGGATTTGTTCTCTTGCGCTCATTGTCAGTGCCTCTTCCATTTGCGGAATCCTCGCCGGTGAATGAGGGTTCCAAGTTAGGAATTACTGACATTTCTTGTGAGCGTTTACATGCCTTTCCCAAAGAGTTGCACCTCTTGACAATGGAATTTAGAGAAGACTGGAGCTTTTTCTTCTTTCTTTCGTCTCTCTTCGCAGTA
>PEWR01000015.1:0-9566 GCA_002779395.1 Ignavibacteriales bacterium CG07_land_8_20_14_0_80_59_12 | reverse complement strand
GACGCATGTTTCGTCTCTGTGGAGTCCTTGCTCAATCGAAGAAAGTGGATTCGGGGCTTCAGTCGGCGACGGGCTGGATGGAGTCGGCGGAAGGGGTTAAACTGTTCGGGTAGGCACAATTTGGGCGCAATCAACTTCCGGTGCCCGAAAATCCCTCAAAACAGTGGGGCCTGCTGGACTCGAACCAGCGACCAGCGGATTATGAGTCCGCCGCTCTAACCATCTGAGCTAAGGCCCCGTGCGGCAACCTACCGGAACGAAACCCTGCTGGGGTTGGACAGCGGGGTCCGGGAATTAGATTCGTCCAATATGGAAAATACAAAACACGGCGTACTGTTCCAACACGGGGCCGTGAGTGGCGGGCGTGCGCGACTCGCAATCACCATAGAGGTGGAGGTTAGAGGGCGCGCAATCATGTGCAGTTTTTCATATATTGTGCATCAACATTTAGCAGGAACAAGGGACAAGAAACGAGGAACCGTATGGGCGACGCCCAGGCACGCACCGAAGAAATCAGCACAAACATCATCCGGCACACTCTCCATGAGGTCACGCAGCCGTTCATCGATCTTTTTCACGCTTCACAGGCACTCTGGGGAATAAACCTCTCGTACCTCCTTGAGGGACTTACCTATTTCGGCGTCGTTGGACTTCTCGCCATCTACTTCAACAATTTCATCGGACTGAACGACATCAACGCAGGACAGATGGTCGGATTCCTCACCGCCGGGATCACACTCAGCATGCTCTTCCTAGGCGCGACGGTCGACATCATCGGCGTGAGAAAGTCCCTTCTTATCGCGCTCGGGCTCATGCTCGTCGGACGAGCATTGCTCTCCGCCGGATCGGCTATCACAGGCACGAGCGGACTTTGGTCGTCCGCACACATCACTGCAATGGTCGGACTCCTCGGTGTCATCCTCGGCTACGGCATCTACCAGCCCGCGTGTTATACCGCGGTAAAGAAATTCACAACTGAGAAGACTGCCGCCATGGGGTATGCGATGCTCTATGCACTCATGAACCTCGGGGGGTTTCTCCCGGGCCTCATCTCACCACCGCTTCGGCACGCTTACGGAATCACCGGTGTCTTCTGGGTCTACGTTGCCCTAACGGCTGTCGGCATGCTCGTCGTCGCAGTTCTCCTCACGAAGAAGGCGATCCGCGAGGCCACTGCATTATCCTCAGGAGAAACGGTGGAGGAGACCACAAAGGAGAAGGATCAGCCGCTGAAGGAGAAGATCAAGTTCTACATCAAGAACTTCCCGCTGAAGGACGCCCGGTTCCTCTTCTTCATCTTCATCCTCATCCCGGTACAGACGCTCTTCGCCCACAACTGGCTCACGCTGCCACAATACTGTAACCGCGCCTTTACGGGGCTTGTGAGCAACAACTTTGAGTTTTTTGTCAACTTCAACCCAATTCTCATCTTCATCCTCACGCCAATGGTGGCCGCACTCACGATAAAGCGAAACACCTACAAGATGATGATCGCCGGCACGCTCGTCATGGCGTCGCCGACATTTCTCCTTGCACTCGGACCGAACATCACCACGCTCTTCGGCTACCTTATCATCATGACGATCGGTGAGGCGATGTGGCAGCCGCGATTCCTCCAATGGGTCGCTGAAATCGCCCCGAAAAGAATGACAGGGATCTACATGGGGATCGGACAGTTTCCCTGGTTCCTCACAAAGGTTGTCACGAGCCTCTACTCAGGCTGGTTCCTCATGAGGTACTGTCCGGAGGGAGCGCTGCCGGCGGAAATGCACACGCAGACGATGTGGCTCATCTATGGTTTCATTGCGATCATAAGCCCGATCGCGCTCTTCCTCGCACGCGGCTGGATGCTGAAAGGGTTCAAGGTGAAGCACGAAAGCTGAGCGCGCTCTCACCTACAGGTTGCAGCCGTCGCCTTCCAAAAGCTTCGCGGCAATCCGCCGACGAATCGCGACGTTGTTAACCGGCATGTACTTCACGAACCGCAGCAGCACTGTGAGATAGCTCTTCAACAGGTCCCCCTCGGCGGTGATGGCGAGGTCTGCTCAAGCACTTTCTCCCCCACAAGCTCGGTGTATGAGGTCTATTCTGCAGTCCCGTCAAGGTACTATGTGTGTGGTCAGCGCGAACCTACGTGCCTGGCGATGATCTCCTTCATCTTCTCAAACGCCCGGGCACGGTGGCTGATGCGGTTCTTTATTTCGGAGGCAAGCTCTGCATACGTCTGCGTGTAGCCGGCGGGGATGAACAGGGGGTCGTACCCAAAGCCGTCCGTGCCGCGCGGCTCCTCTGTGATCGTCCCCTCGACGAGCCCGTCAGTCGTCTCCTCGCAGCCCGGACCAACCAACACGGCAGTACAGCGGAACCGCGCGCCCCGCCGGCGAGGGGGGACACCTTTCAGCTCCTGAAGAAGCTTCCGCACGTTGTCGGCGTAGGTGCAGCCGGGGCCAGCATACCGGGACGAGTGGACACCTGGGCGGTTCTTGAGATAATAGACTTCCAGCCCCGAGTCATCGGCGAGCGATGGGAGCTTCGTCGCGCGGGACACCGCGCGTGCCTTCTTCAAGGCGTTCTCTTCGAAGGTCAGCCCGCCCTCGACGATCTCTCCGATTGAGGGGAACTCATCGAGCGTCAGGATGTCCACAGGAAGATCGCCCAGGATCTCTCTGAGCTCAGCCACCTTGTCGCGGTTGTGTGTCGCCAGAACGATCTTCATATGAACGCCTTGGGAAACACCATGTAGAAGAGGTTGACGAGGCTCATCGCCATCGCGAATGCGTTCAGTAGAACAAACACCACGTCGCCGATGATGACTGCGTAGACGGTGAGGAGGAGATTCCCGAGACTGTAGAGGAGAAGGAACGAGAGCTTGATGTGGGTCTGCTTCGCGCGGATTGTCTCGATTGTCTGCGGGACCCAGCAGGCCGCGATGGCCAGGAGTCCGATGATACCGATGGCCTGCATGGAGTCACCTACCTGGTGAGAAGAATTCCCATGGCGCGTTCGACGGAGTCAACACCGATCACTTCAATGCCGTTCCTCCGCTGCAATCCTTTGAGGTTCTGTTGAGGAACGACTATCCTCTTGAACCCAAGCTTGCGTGCTTCCTCGATTCGCTTCTCGATGAAGTTGATCGTCCGGACCTCACCAGCGAGCCCAACCTCACCTGCCGCAACCGTGCCCGAGTCCACCGAAAGGTCCTTCAGACTCGACACAATGGAGGCTGCAACGCCGAGGTCCGCTGCTGGTTCATCGATCCGGACACCGCCAGCGACGTTCACGAATATATCGTACGTGCCCAGCCGCAGGCCAATGCGGCGCTCAATGACTGCAAGGAGGATTGCGAGCCTTTTCCCGTCGATCCCGGTGGCTGTGCGCTGTGGAACGCTGTAGCTTGTCGGAGCGACGAGCGCCTGGACTTCCACAAGGATCGGGCGCGTTCCTTCAATGCTCGCGACGACGGTTGACCCGGCAACACCGAGTGTCCGCTCCGAGAGGAAAATCTCTGATGGGTTCGCCACCTCGCGGAGCCCATCGCTGTGCATTTCAAAGATCCCGATCTCGTTCGTCGACCCGAAGCGGTTCTTCACGGCACGAAGAATGCGGTACATGTAGTGCCGCTCCCCCTCGAGCTGGAGCACGGTGTCCACCATGTGCTCGATCACCTTCGGGCCAGCAAGGACGCCCTCCTTCGTCACATGCCCGATGATGAACACAGCGAGGTCGCTCCGCTTCGCCACGTTCATAATGAGCGCCGTCGACTCACGCACCTGGCTCACGCTCCCCGGCGCGCTCTCGAGTTCGGTACGGTACATCGTCTGGATCGAGTCGATGATGAGGATGTCGGGCCCTGCCTGCTCGACTGCACCGACGACCATATCGAGATCAGTCTCACCGAGCACAAGGACCCCTTCGTTCGGCCGGGTAGCGAGCCGGTCGGCACGGAGTTTAATTTGCTGGACCGACTCTTCGCCTGTGACATAGAGGACACGCTTCCCTTTCGACGAAAGGTGGACTGCAGCCTGGAGCATGAGAGTGGACTTCCCGATGCCCGGGTCGCCGCCGACAAAGACAACGGAACCGGGGACTATCCCGCCGCCGAGAACACGGTCGAACTCTTCCATCCCCATCACTGCGCGTGAAAAGGATATGCTCGACACCTTCGAGAGAGGGACGGGCACGGCTCCTTCGGACAGGCGGTGTTGCCGCTCCTCGGATTTCTTCGGCCTTGCGGCGACGATTTCCTCAACGAAGGTGTTCCACTCGCTGCACCCCGGGCACCGCCCCATGCTCTTCGGAGAGGAGTAGCCGCAGTTCTGGCAGGTGTATTTTGTCGTCGCTCTTGCCATCAGCGTACGCCGACAGCTCCTGTCAATGCAAGACTGAGCTCAGGGAAGTATGTGATGAGGAGCAGGACCGAGACGAGCAGGAGGAAGAAGGGCAGGACCGTCCGGTAGACCTGCGTCAGCGGCCGGTCGAATCTCAAGCTTGAAAGAAACAGGTTGAGTCCAAGCGGCGGTGTCATATAACCGATCTCGAGGTTGAGGAGGAAGATGATTCCGAGATGAATCGGGTCGACGCCGTACTGGAGCGCCACCGGGACGATAATCGGGACAACGATGATGATCGCGGAGAAAATCTCAATCATGTTCATCACGAGGATGAACACGTTGAGGATCACAAGGAAGACGAACTTACTCGAGACATACTGGCTGACGAACCCGAAAAGTTGATTCGGGATCTCCGCATCGATGAGGTAGCTTGTCACACCCATCGCCGCGCCGAGCATCACGAGGATGGCGCCGACGAGGATCATGCTTTCGCGGATGATCCGCGGGAGGTCGCTGAAGAACTTCAGGTCCCGCCGGATGAACACCTCGACAACGAGGACGTAGAACGCTGTCACCGCTGCCGCCTCGGTGGCGGTGAAAATCCCGCCGTAAATCCCGCCGATGACAATCACCGGCAGCGGCGCCTCCCACGCCGCCTCCTTCAACCCGGCCCACGCCGCCTTGAAAGAGAAGGGATTCCGCGGGACTTTCGCGACGATACCGGTTCGGATACTGTAGGCCGAGAGAATGAGGAGGAGCAGGATGCCCGGGATAAGTCCGGCCACGAACAGCTTATCGATGTTCACGCTGTTCCCCGCAGCATCGCGCGCCACGATGCTGTAGAGGATGATCGGAAGAGACGGCGGGAAGAGGAGTCCGAGGCTTCCAGAGGTCGTCATCAGCCCGAGGGAGAAATTCTCGGGATAGTTCTGCTTGAGGAGCGCAGGAAAGATCAGTCCACCGAGCGCGATGATCGTGACGCCTGATGCACCGCTGAAGGCAGTGAAGATCGCGGTCGAGAAAAGGGCGACAACCGCAAACCCGCCCGGCATCCAACCGACAAGCGCCTGCGCGAGGTTGATGAGCCGCTTCGGCGCCCTGCTTTCGGCAAGCAGGTAGCCCGCGAACGTGAAGAGAGGGATGGCGATGAGCGCGGGGAAATTCACGAGCCGGTAAAGCTCGGCGATGAGGCTTGCGGGTTCCGTCCCCGCGGCGGTGAACACAAGGAGTCCGATCGCGGCGATGATCGCAAAAAGCGGAGCCCCGGCAAGAGCGATGATGACAAGAATCAGGATGATGAGAAGCGTCGTCATTGCGCCGCCTTCTTCTCAACCGTCCCGCGCATCGCATTCACAATGCTCTCGATCATCTTGATGACGAACTGTGCCATAATGAGGCCGAAACCGACCGGCACGATCATGGCGAGCGCCGTCTCCGGAATCCCGAGGAAGACTGTCGACTCCGGGTCCAGCGCCTCCCGAACAAAAGTGGCGCTCGCAAGGGTGAGAAGAAGGCACACCACAGAGGCGAAGAGGTCCGAGAAAGCATTGAACCAGAGCCGGGCGCGGGGATTCAGGAAGCGGGTGAGGACGTCGATGTGGAAGTGCTTACCGCCACGCGTCGCGAGGAATGCACCGAGGAAACCGACCCAGATCACGAGGTACCGCGCCGCCACATCCCCCCAGTAGATTCCGGTATGGAAAAGGTCACGGAGGAAGACTTGCGTGGCGGCGAGGGTCAGCATGACGGCAAAGATCAGGACGAGCGCGGCATTGACGATGGCGGTCAGTGTACGGTCGACGGCGTGGAGGATCCTCATTTCCCACGCCCCTGCCTGTATGAGCGAAGGGCCGACTCGACCTCATTGAGGAACTCCTTCGTGTAGAGCTTGCCGACAAGGAGCTGCCGCGCCTTCTCCCCCATCGACTCGAACTGCGCCGCGACATCCTTTCGCAGATAGGTGATCTGGACGCCTTTCTTCTTCAGTGTCTGAATCGCATTGGCGTTCTCCTGCCGGCTCGACAGGGTAAGCTGCCGGAAGTATTTGCGGCCGTTCGTGACGAGAACCTGCTGCAGGTCCTTCGGAAACAAATCGAACACCTTCTTCGAGATAAGGACCGCGCCCTGGCTGTCCGCGAGCGGCTCGCTCATCATGTCCTTTACCCTTGTGAACCACTGAAGAGCGACAAGCGCGTAGGGTGATGTATAGACGCCGTTCACCATCCCGGTCTGAAGAGCCATTGTCACATCGGTGATGGAGAGCGGAATCGGGGAGATGCCGATCGCCTGGAACGCCGCCTGCGGGATTGGGTCACCTTCCCACATCCACATCTTCACTTCCTTCAGGTCCACGGGAGAGTAGATCGGCCTGTTTGTGTAGATGTACACGAAGCCCACTTCCGCCCAGCCAAGGAGGACAAAGCCCCCATCTTCGAGCTCCTTCTCAAACTGCGATTCGAACTTGTTCACGACATAGTCGACTTCGTCGTAGTTCTTGAAGAGGAAGGGAGAATCGAGGACGCGGACTTCCTTCGCTATCTCACCGATACCAACGCCCGTGAATCCGCCCGCCTGGTACTGTCCGAGCCGGATCTTCCGGATCACGTCTTTCTCGTCTCCCACCTTGCCGCCCGGATAGATCCTGAAGCCGAGCCGGCCTCCGCTTTCCCGGCGGACCGCCTTGTCATACTCCGTCATCACCTTGATCCAGGTGCTCCCTTCTGGTGCGAGTGTGGCGAATTTTATGGTGTACTGCTGGGCGCTTAGCGCGCCGATGCAAAAGATTGTGAGAACAAGCGCAGCACCTATGCGTTTCACGATAGCTTCCTCTCTGTTGAGGTACAAAACAGACGAAACGATACGCTCAGATGGGCCCCACCTCCAACGTGCAGCCTATTTCTTATCACTTTTCCTCAAGGACAGCGACGCATGCGTCGCCCCTCCAAGATGCCGATTCCTTTCGTCCTCGGTCTTGTCTCATTTCTACGCTTTTTTCAACGGCGTGTTCTTATCCATGTCCTTCCTGTCGCTTCTTCCGTGCAAACCCGGGGCTGCATTTTTTCTTCCATCCGGCTCAGAACAGTTCCGACACTTGGGCCAGGAGCTTCCGCGCCTTGACCTTCGCCACGGCGTTTGCGAGCCGCTGTTCGGGCAGGACGTCAAGCGGCGTCTCAATGACGCGGGTTAGGAGCTCCTTGAAGAGCGCTTCATCCTGCGTTTGAACGGCGTACGTCTTCGCGTAGTAGACGAGCGTCATGAGAAACTTCCCATCGCTCGCGGCAATGGCGCGTTCGAAATACGACTTCGACAGCTCTGCGTTGCCGCCGAACATCGCCGGAAGGCTTCCATAATGGATGCCGTAGTAGAGGAGCGGGCCTCCATTATAGAACGTCGAGTCTTTCGCTTTCACCCATTCCATCATCGCGTTGACGATCGGAAGACTCGCAAGGGCATCAGGGTTGTCTCGCTCCAGGTTCACGGCATTTCCCCACGCACTCACCGTCCAGAAGACGTAGGGGATGTCCTCCGATGACAGTTTCGCGAGTGCACCGCGCATCGCCGCCGCATCGGAATGGAAGGCGCTGTCGGGGATGCCGCGAAGCGTGAGGGCCCTTTCACCGTAATCCCGGGCCCGCGTGTAGAAGAGCCGCGCACGCTCAAGGCTGTCCTCTGCGAACGCGAGGGCATAGCTCGTATATCCCTCGCATGCAAGGAAGAGGAGCTTCTCGTTCTCTGGATCGGTCTTGATCAGTCCATCGATAAGCTTGAGATCGCTTCCAATCGATTGTTCGGCAAGCGTCAGGTCCTCCTCCTCCATGATGGCGAGCATCGAGTTGTCAAGAATGCCGTCGATGGAACGGAGAGCGAACTTTTGGATACTACATCCGGGAGAGGCGATCAGTACGGCGAATGCGAGGCTGAGTAGTGTCTTCTTCATCTGGGACATGCTCACTCGGTACACGTGGATGAGCTTGCGTAGCGCTTCCTCTGTTTCCGGGCAGGCGGACAGGACATTGACAAAATATACCACTCCCGCGATGAAAATGCCATTCGTCCTTTCTCGTGCCGCGATCGGGCTTGAGGCGCTAGGCGGTGCTTCCTGAGACCGGCAGTGGTTTGAATCACGACATTTCGCTAAATTGGACTTCCGAGCTTTCTCACTTCACCCAATACCGTCGAAAGGAAGCGCCCATGCCCGACTACTCGACCCCGACCAGCCTCGTCACAGGTGGAGCTGGGTTTCTCGGATCGCATCTCTGCGACAGGCTCGTCGCCGAAGGGCACCGCGTCATCTGCATGGACAATCTCTGCACAGGCAGAATGGACAACATCGCTCACTTGATCGGGAATCCCGCGTTCTTGTTCATCCATTACAACGTGACGGATTACGTTTACGTCGAGGGGAAGGTCGACTACATACTCCACTTCGCCTCGCCGGCGAGTCCCATCGACTACCTGAAGCTGCCGATCCAGACGCTAAAGGTTGGTTCGCTTGGGACTCACAAGGCACTCGGTCTGGCGAAAGCCAAGGGGGCCAGATTCCTCCTCGCATCCACCTCAGAGGTGTACGGCGATCCACTCGTCCATCCACAGAACGAAGAGTACTGGGGGAATGTGAACCCTGTCGGCATCCGTGGTGTCTACGATGAAGCGAAGCGATTCGCCGAGGCGCTCACAATGGCATACCACCGGTATCACGGTGTGAGCACGTGCATTGCCCGCATCTTCAACACCTTCGGGCCGCGCATGCGGACCGACGATGGGCGGGCGATACCGGCATTCATGTCGCAGGCACTCAACGGGGAAGACGTGACCGTATTCGGCGACGGGAAGCAGACGAGGAGCGTGTGTTACGTCGACGACCTCATCGAGGGAATCTACCGGCTCCTCACCTCGGACCTCTCCGAACCCGTGAATATCGGGAACCCGGACGAGCTCACCGTGCTTTACCTCGCAAAGGAGATCATCGAGCTTACCGGCAGCACCAGCCGCATCGTGTTCAAGCAGCTCCCGGAAGACGACCCGAAGGTCCGTCAGCCTGATATGACCCGCGCCCGGGAGCTCCTCGGTTGGGAACCGAAAATCCCGAGAAGAGAAGGATTGAAGCGCACGTTTGAATACTTCCAGAGAACGATGCGGAGAGGAACGCACTAACACGGTGCCTTGTCCGGCATTAATCCTGGAGCTGTATTAGAAGGGACGCGCCTATCAACGGAGACAGAATGTTCACCCGAC
>PEWR01000120.1 GCA_002779395.1 Ignavibacteriales bacterium CG07_land_8_20_14_0_80_59_12 | reverse complement strand
AGTCCCCCCCCGCCCACAGAGAGAAATCCACACGAAGGGAGAAACGATGAAGGTGAACATGCAGGCGATGATGCAGCAGCTCCAGGAGGTTCGGAAGCGCATCGAGAAGGTGCAGTCGGAGCTGGAAGGGAAGACGGTGACCGCCGACGCCGGGGGAGGGATGGTCCGTGTCACTGTCAACGGACGGCTCCGCGTGACAAGAATCGAGATCGAAAAGGATGCGGTTGACCCGAATGACCTGAGCCTGCTGGAGGATCTCACCGCTGCAGCCGTGAACAAGGGGATCGATGAGGCGCAGAAGATGTCTCAGCAGGAGATGGCGAAGGTGACGGGTGGGATGATGCCCAATATCCCGGGCCTTGACATGTCCGGGCTGCTGTGATCGCGTCATGGGCGTTCGTTATACATCTGAATCGGTCGAAGCACTCGTTGAGGAGTTCTCGCAGCTCCCGGGCATTGGCAGGAAGACGGCGCAGCGCCTCGCTCTCTTCATCCTGAAGCAGCCTCGATCTGAAGTGGAGCGGTTCTCCGCGGCTCTCGTCGCCGTGAAGGAGAAAGTCCGGTATTGCTCAGGCTGCTGGAACATCACAGAGCAGGATCCGTGTGTCATCTGTTCCGACCCGAAACGCGACCACACGACGATCTGCGTCGTGGAGGACCCGACGGATGTCCTCGCCGTCGAGCGGACGAACGAGTACCGCGGCCTCTACCACGTGCTTGGAGGCTCGCTGGCACCGCTTGATGGAATAGGTCCTGAAGACCTTCGAATCAAAGAGCTCCTTGACCGCCTCTGGGACGGCGTGAAGGAAGTGATCCTCGCACTCAATCCTACGGTTGAGGGAGAGGCGACGACTCTCTATCTCACGAAGCTTGTGAAACCTCTCGGGGTAGCGGTGACGCGCCTTGCGCGAGGGATCCCGATCGGCGGCGCGCTTGAATATGCCGATGAGGCGACCCTCTCCCGCGCCCTTGAGGGGAGAGTGCCGATGTAGATGAACAAGCGGCGACTGTTCCTGTCTCTCACTCTTCTCCTCTCCCTGACCGTGGTCTCGTGCGACCTGTTCCACACCCGCGAACCGGAGCCGCCGACGAAGGGGGGATCGTCTTACCTTCCTCCAACTTCCCCTCAGCGCGTTCTTCAAAACCTGACGAATGCAGTGAAGGAACGGAACACCGACAGCTATGTCCGGTGCCTCGCTGACTCGCTTACCTCACCGAGGACGTTTCGCTTCATCCCGACGGAACAATCGGCGGCCCAATACTATGGCGTCTTCAGCGGCTGGTCGCTTCGGAACGAACGTCAGTACTTCGACAACCTGAAGTCGCACATGTCTCCATCTGCCGTGCCGGGACTCACGCTGAGCCGCGAAACGTTCGAGTACATCTCGGGTGACTCTGCCATCTACGACGCGGGGTATGTTCTCTTCATCCCTCATGATGTCACCGGTGTACCGCAGACGATTCGGGGGAACCTTCATTTCACGATGGGACTCGACCGGAACAACATGTGGATGATTTACCAGTGGATTGATCTCTCATCCGGATCTGAATACTCGTGGAGCGACCTGAAGGGACGGTTCAGCTATTGAGTGGTGCCCGCCGCCTCGGCCTGTTGCTTGCCGTCCTTCTCATCGCGTTGTCGGGATGCAAGAACCCGTTTGCGCCGCGTCTTGAGAAGGGAGGAGACGACGACGGCTCCATTCTTGGAAACCAACAGACGATCGACGGCGTGTTCCGGAATTTCCAGTATGCCTACACGTTCAAGGATACGGCGATCTACGGCCGCCTCCTCGACGGGACATTCACATTCCTTTATGTCGACTATGATCACGGCACCCAGGTTTCGTGGGGGCGGGAGGAAGATGTCCGGACGACGTACGGCCTCTTCGCCAACGCACAGAAGCTCGACCTCGTCTGGAACAACATCGCGTTTCAGTCCGGGGACTCACTCCGCTCGATGGTCACCCGCGCTTTCAGCCTGACAGTGACATTCAACCCGAGTGACATCGTCCGTGTCGAAGGATATGCCAACCTCACGCTCATGAGGCTGTCCGCCGAGGCGGACTGGAGGATCGCCCAGTGGCGCGATGAATCGAACTACTGAGGCGGACCTCAAGATCTCCTGCTGATGTGTGACGCACCGTGAAATTCTTCCCTTCTGCCAGGCGCCGAGATACTCGCCGTTGTAGGATCCTTCCCACGTCCGCGATACCGACGTGTCGGCGCTGAGAAGGAACGCGCCCGGGTGGCGCGACTTGTCGATTGGCCTGAAGAACCTGATGCGGACGGAGTCACGGTGGTCTTCATCTCGCCCCATTATGCCAGCCGCTTGTGGAACCTCAGAATGCTTAGCGTCAGGATGATGATGCCGAAGGTGAGCAGCGCCAGTCCCTGAGGCCACAACTCTGCGATGCCGTCCCCCTTGAGGAAGATCCCCCTGATGATCTCCATGAAGTAACGAAGCGGAATGACGTACGTCACGTACTGAATACTCTGCGGCATGTTCTGGATGGGAAAGGTAAAGCCTGAGAGGAAGATTGAAGGCATGAAGATAAAGAACTGCGCCGTCATCATCGCCTGCTGCTGTGTCTTCGAGATCGTTGAAATGAAGAGCCCGAGGCCGAGGGTCGTAAGTACAAAGACGCCGCTCATCATGTAGAGGAGTATTACGCTCCCCCTCAGCGGCACGTCGAACCAGAAACGTGCGACTGTAAGAACGAGAGTCACGTCGGCGATTCCGATCAGCACAAAGGGCATGAGCTTGCCGATGATTAGCTGGAACGGCTTGATCGGAGTGACGAGGAGCTGCTCGAGCGTCCCCGATTCCTTTTCACGCACGATGGCGATGGATGTGAGGGTCATCGTGATGATGAGGAGGATCATCGCCACGACGCCCGGGACCATGTAGTTGCGGCTCTTCAGCTCAGGGTTGTACCAGACGCGCACTTCGGTGTTGACGCTCGGCGGTGCCGTAAGCTGGGGGCGGCGCTCGATCTGTGTGAGAGCTATGGAGCGCGAGAATGTGCTTACCACCTGCCCCGCGTACCCCAGGCTGATACCTGCCGTGCTGGAGTTCGTGCCGTCGCTGATGAGCTGAAGCGGGGCTGGCCTCCGGGCGAGCACGTTCGTGCCGAATTCGGGTGGAATGACGAGCCCCACCCACGCGTCCCCGTCATCAAGGTAGTGATCGATATCCCGCGGTGTCATGACGTCGTACGCGTGGACGAAGTAGCCCGAGTTCGTGAACTGGCGCAAAAGTTCGCGGCTTGTCGCTGACCTGTCCTCGTCGCACACGGCCATGGGGATGGACCTGACATCCGTCGTTGCAGCATATCCGAGGAGGAGGAGCTGGAATACCGGCGCAAGGAGCGTCACACCGAGCATCCGCTTGTCGCGCCGGATCTGCCAGAACTCCTTGAGGATGATGTGAAGGATCGTCTTCATTTCACTCCGCCCTCCTCAGAAGCCTCACCGAGCTCAGAGTGAGCGTGATGCCTGCGAAGATGGCCATGTAGAGTAACTGGTCCCAGAAGGCCGCAAGTCCGACTCCCTTGAGGATGATGCCGCGGACGACAATGAGGTAGAACTTCGTCGGTGTGATGTTCGACAGTATCTGGAGCACCACCGGCATGCTGCTGATCGGGAAGACGAACCCCGAGAGAAGGAACGTGGGGAGCAGCGACGTGAGGACGGATATGAGGAACGCCATCTGCTGGTTCGGCGCGATCGTGGAGATGAAAAGACCCTGCCCGAGCGCGCCGAGAAGGAAGATCGTCGTCCCGGCATAGAACCAGACAAGGCTCCCGCGCACGGATATCTGGAAGAAGATGTAGCCGGTCGCAAGGATGAGAACGGACGAGAGGAGCGAAACGGCAAGGTAGGGAATCGTCTTCCCGATGATGATCTCAGCCGTGTGAAGCCTCGAGATCATAAGTTGCTCCATCGTGCCGTGCTCCTTTTCGCGCACGACCGACAACGAGGTTGAGATGACGGCGCTCAGCATGAGGATGAAACCGAAGAGGCCGGGGAGGAGGAACTTCGCGCTTACGAGCTCCGGGTTGTACCAGATCTTCGGCCGGAAGTCGACGGGCACGTACGACTCCCTTCCGCTGCGCGCGAGGGCCGCCGTGGCGATACTTGCAGAGTATGTCTGGGTGATCGACGCCGCGTAGCCGATTGCCATCGTCGCCGTGTTGGCATCGGATCCGTCGACGAGGAACTGCACATCGACGTCCCGCCCCGCCAGCAGGTCGGCCGCGAACTTCACGGGTGTGACCACCGCCATTTGGGCCTTCCCTTCGTTGAGGAGTGTCGTGAGGTCGGCGTAGGAGCCGACATTGTAGCCGATGTCGAAGTACTCCGACGTTGAGAAGGCGCGGATGTACTCGCGACTGCGCGGGCTCCTGTCCTGGTCGAGGATCGCGAGCTTCACGTGCTTCACGTCAAAGTTGAGCGCGTAGCCGATGAGGAAGACGAGGAAGGCCGGAAATACGAGGAGCAAGCCGAGAGACCGTGTATCCCGACGGATCTGTCTCAGTTCCTTGATGATGATGGGGCGGATTCGCCTGAACATCTCACCCGTCCTTTCCTGCCGGTTCCTCCTCGAGGAGGTGGAGGAACACATCCTCCAGCGAAGGGACGATCCTGTCGAGGCGTCGGACGCCGATCCCTCTCGCTTCGAGCGTCGAGATAATACGGCGCCGTCCCTCCGCCTCATCGTCGATACCAACATGGAGATGGGTGCCGAAGATGGAAATCTTCCTGACCCACGGCTCCTTCCGGAGGATTTCAAGCGCGTTCACGACGTCGGACGTCTCCGCCTCGAGCATCGGATACCTGATGTGTGTCGTCTTGAACTCGTTCGGGCTCCCGCCCGCGATGAGCCGGCCGGCATTGATGAGGACGATGTTGTTGCAGTACTCGGCCTCGTCCAGGTAGTGAGTGGTGACGAGGACGGTGATCTTCTCCTCGGAGAGCTGGTTGATCAGCTCCCAAAACCGGCGCCGGGACACTGGGTCCACGCCGCCGGTGGGTTCGTCCAGGAAGACGATCTGGGGACGGTGGAGAACAGCACAGCCGAGTGCGAGGCGCTGCTTCCATCCTCCCGAGAGCGTGCCGGTGATGCTCTTCCCCCGCCCTTCGAGTCCGGCAATCTCGATGACCCACTGCATCCGGTCACGGGTCTGCTCCTTCGACAGTCCGTAGACACCGCCGAAGAAACGGATGTTCTCCTCGGCCGTCAGGTCTTCGTACAACGAGAACTTCTGCGACATGTAGCCGATGCTCTTCTTGACGAGCTCGGTCTGCGTGTTGATATCGTAGCCTCCGACCCGCGCGGTCCCTGATGTCGGCTCGAGCAGTCCGCACAGCATCCTGATCGTCGTTGATTTCCCGGCCCCGTTGGCTCCGAGAAAGCCGAAGATCTCTCCGCGTGCGACCGCAAAACTGATTCCATCCACGGCCGTAAGGCCCCCGAACTTCTTCGTGAGCTCTCGCACGTCAATCGCCGATTCCGACATCTACTCTTCCTCTTTTCCGAGCGACTTCACAAGCCGGGCGCGGGCAAGCTCGAGGTCAACGAGGGCCGCGGCACGGTTCATGCCTGCCTGGAGAAGCGCGACCTCCGCATCGAGAAGATCGGTGCTGGTCGCGTTTCCCGCCTTGAAACGGGACTGCGCGACGCGGTAGTTCTCCTCCGCCTGTGAGACGCCTTCCTGTGCGACAGGGACTTTCCGCTGTGCCTGGCGCAGCGCAAGGTAGCTCTGCCGGACTTCGAGCGACGCTGCGTCCTTCAGCAGCTGGAGCGCGTCCTGGCTCTGCTCGAGCGCCGCCTCGGCCTGTTCTGTCTGGTACGAAGTCGCTCCCCAGTTCCAGAGGTCAAAGGAGATGTTGACGCCCACGTCCCACGTGTTCTTGAATTCATCCTTCGTCGGAAGGATTCTCGGATTCGGGCGGGAGTAGTAGAGATTCCCGCTGAGAAAGATCTGCGGGTACCGGCTCCCACGTGCAGCCCCCAGTGATGCGTCTGAGGCGCTCACACGCAGGCCCGCTGCCCTGAGGTCCGGGCGGGCAGTTGAGGCTTCGTCGACGTAGGCGTCGACCGGCTTCAGGCTGTCGGAGGATGGGTGAAGCCTTGACGCGATCTCGATGGGCGTCTCAAGAGGAAGTCCGAGGAGGTTATCGAGACTCATCGTGGCGATTGAGACGGCATTCGCGGCGTCGATCTGGGAGAGCCTGCTGTTTGATAGCTGGACCTCGACCTTCAGGACGTCGTTGCGTGTCGCAAGGCCGGCAGCGTTCATGTTTCTGATGTCGGCGAGGTGGCGCTCCATGAGATCGACGTTCTCGTCGACGACTCTCCTGGATTCTAAGGCCTTGAAAAGGTTCCAGTAAGCGCTTCGGATCGCAAAGATGAGGTCCGACCTGTCCATTGCATAGTCGTACCCGGTAGCCCTACCCGCGTACTCGGCGGCGGCGATTGTGTTTGAGAGCTTGAACCCGCTGAAGATCGGCTGCTGGAGGCTCACGCGGGACGCGTAGTTGTCGAGAACGACAGGGGAGATGGTGATCGGGGCCGGGACGAACGGGAGCTGCACCGCGAACGGTTCGATCTCGCTGAGACGCGTGTAGCTCCCCGACACCTTCAACAAGGGGAAACGTGTCGTGCGTACTTCGCCGGCACGCGCGTCGGCCGCGGCGACTTTCATCTGCGAGGCATGAAGCGACCGGTTGTTCTGCAGTCCAAGCCGCACCGCTTCCTCGACCGTGAGACTGCGGGGGCTCTGGGATGCGGCGACGGAGGGGATGATCGTAACGACGATGAACAGTGCCCTGAGCATGGTCATTGCCTTTCCGAAGATGTCGCGTTGCCCGGTGAAGCGGCCGACACGAGTGAGATGAAGACATTCTCGAGGGACGGTGTGATGATACGCCATTCCGCGACGGTGATGCCGTTGTTGCGCAGGAGCCGCTCGATGGACGGGAAGGATGTGCGGCTCTCGGTCACGACAAGGTTGAGCCGGTCGCCGAATACCTGGACGCCCGTGAGTCCGGGACACGCGGCGCCTGCCCTCTCCTTGAGGAGCGAGGCGGCCTCGCGGATCCTGTTGCAGATCACTTCGATGACTTCGCCATGCATGAGGCGTTTTAGCCGCTGCGGCTCGTCGGCAACCATGACCTTTCCCTGATGCATGAGTGCAACGCGGCTGCAGCGCTCGGCCTCGTCGAGGTAGGGTGTGGTCATGACGATCGTGATGCGCTCTTCGAGGAGACTCGAGAGGATGTGCCAGAAATCGCGGCGTGACACCGGATCGACACCCGTCGTGGGCTCGTCGAGGAAGAGGACCCTCGGGTGGTGGATAAGGGTGCAGGCCAGGCCCAACTTCTGTTTCATGCCGCCCGAGAGCTGGTCTGCCCGCCGGTCGCGAGACGGCGTGAGGCGGGTAAACTCGAGGAGCTCATCGCGCCGTCTCTTGAAATCGTACACCTCGTTGATCTCGGCGAAGAACTCGATGTTCTCGTCGACCGTGAGGTCACCGTAGAGGCTGACGCGTTGTGACATGTATCCGATCTCGCGGTTAATCATCTTCGATTCCCGAACGAGGTCGTTGCCGAGGATCTTCGCGGTCCCGGCGGTCGGCGTCAGGAGGCCGCACAGGAGTCGCATCGTTGTGGTCTTGCCGGCACCGTCGGGTCCTACGACGCCGAACATCTCCCCCTCGTCCACGGTGAGGCGGATGTTGTCCACCGCGACAATACCGTCGAAGGCCTTTGTGAGTCCGTCGATCTCAATGACCGGGGGCATCTTTGATTCACCGCACGGATGAGGTGTCGGTCACGATGGTCGCGTCGGCAGGCATCCCTGGCTTGAGGAGGCGTAACTGGTTCGCAGCTTCGATCTTCACGCCGAAGACGAGCTTCGTCCTGTCCTCCTTCGTCTGCACGTTCTTCGGGGTAAACTCGGCGATGGGGGAGATGTAAGTGACCCTTCCCGGGAGCGGCTTGCCGGGGGCGGCGTCGATGAACACCTTCGCCGACTGACCTGACTTGACGCGTGCGAGCTCGATCTCGGAGACGTAGATCATAAGGTGGACCGTTTCAAGGCGCGAGAGACGGAAGAGCGCGGCATTCGGGAGGACGATCTCCCCCACCTCGACGGAGCGCTGTGTTATCTCTCCGTTCGATGGAGCGAGGACGACCGCGTCCGCAATCTGCTTCCTGACCGCATCCACCTGGGCGGCGGCTTGTTCGCGTCGCGCGCGCGCCGCGTCTATCTCCTCGGGCAAGGGCCCATGCTTCAGCTTTTCGTAGACGCTGCGGGAGACGATGAAGCGCGTGCGTGCGTCGTCGAGCTGCTTCTGTGTTGCGCTGTTCGCCTTGAAGAGCTCCTCGGCCCGCTTCAGGTCATCCTCGGCATTCTTGAAGCTCGCCTCGGCCTGAACGATATCTTCCTGCCGCGCGCCGCGGGCTGTAAGGCGGAACTGCGCATCGGCGGCAGCCGCGTTCGCCATTGCTTGCCGCAGCTGGATGGCGAGATCGGAGCGGTCGATGACGGCAAGCGTGTCTCCCGCGCGCACAGCGGTTCCCTCATCGACGGGAAGCCGGTCAATGCGTCCGCCGACCTTTGCACTGATGTTGACCTCGGTCGCTTCGATCGTCCCGGAAGCGGATATTTCCCGGTCGTCAGAGCGCGTGCAGCCCGCAAGGACCGCGATGAGGATGGCACAGGCGAGTTGCTTCATTGTTCCTTCTCTGTTTTCCACGTCAGCTCCGTTTGCGGACTGCAATCAAGAACAGGGAATGCTAAAAAGGAATTTCTTATTCTGCTTTTCCAAGCTAGCGAATTTCTTGGCACTTGTCAAGGGGGCGTGGGAACTCTCGGAGGATATCTTGACTTTGAATATTTGAAGTTCGGAGATAGGCCATGAAGTCAACGCCAAGATATGGAGAGAAGAAGGTAACGTCTCTACTCTGGACAGTTCCGTACGCCTGAGGTGCCGTGGAAGGGTGCGTTTTGTATCTGAGCCGGAGGAAGCATATATTGGCGCAACGGCGGGATCGGGATCATGCGAAAGGGAGGAGGCAGCGATGGATGCAGGCGAGATACTCTGGCGGATTGCGCTGGGGGCACTCCTCGGTGCGGCGGGGCAGGGACTGCGGTTGGTTGTCGGCTTGAAGAAGCAGCATGACGCTGCAGTTGTCTCCGGGAAGAAATGGGAAGAATGGTTCTCGTGGCCGACACTTCTCTCAAGCCTCCTGATAGGCGTTGGCGTGGGTGCTCTCGCTGGAATCCTTGGGACGATCGGATTTCTCGATAGCACGCTGACGAAGGAGTACTTCCTGCTGATAATCGCGGCCGGCTACGCAGGAACCGACTTCATCGAGGGGATGATGAAGCGAAGGCTGCCCGCGATGTGATGGCTTGCCCTCAGGGCCTCGGCACGGGCAAGAAAGTTGCCCTTACGGGCAACAGGGCGATTCACGAATCGCCGTCTGCTCCGCGCCGATGCGGGAGGGGTGTGGGGAATCGCGCAACTCGCCGAGAGACCCAGAAGCTTTCTGATGTTGCACCTCACCAGTTGTTCCGCTATCTTTTCAAGGCCGGGGGCTTCCTCCCGCTGCACACTCAACCAGTCACTCAGAAGTACACAAGAGCAGCAGCCGACCATGTCGCTTCGATTCGCACTCTCTGAAGGGTTTGGCGGGATGCGCCGCGCCGTGGCGATGACGCTGATCTCGACCGGCACGATCGCGCTTGTCGTCCTCAGCCTTGGCGCGTTTGCAGCAGTCGTCCGGCATGTGGAATCCCTGCTTGGTTCCCTCAGAAGCCAGTCGGAGATCGAAGCCTTCCTCCGTGAGCAGGTCGACTCCACCTCAGCGGCGGCTCTCCAACAGCAGATCCTGTCTATCGGCGGTGTGGAGCGTGTGTCGTACGTCTCAAAGGAACGTGCGCTCGAGATATTCCGCGAACAGTTCGGACAGGACATCTCACGCGTCCTCACATTCAACCCCCTGCCGGCGTCGATCAAAGTCCACATCATCGACAGCGCTCTGACGGCGCGCCGCGTGCAATCGGTCGTCGACGAGATTCGCGCGCTGCCGGGCGTCGAAGACATCTCATATCCTCGCACGGTCGTTGAAGCGCTCGACGTGCGCTCGCGCGAGATGACGTACCTTGCCCTTGTCGTGGGAGGACTACTCGCTGTTGCAGCTCTTTTTCTTGTCATGAACACCGTCCGGCTGGCGATGATGGGCAAGCGGCAGATGATCGAGCTCCTCCTCATGGCAGGGGCGACGCGCGGCTTTGTCCGCGGACCGTTCATTGTGGAAGGGCTCGTGCAGGGGCTGGCGGGGGGGATCATCGGATCCGCTCTCCTCGTCGCGGCACTCGATGCCCTGAACCGGAATCGCGTTCTTGGAATCTCGTGGGAGCACGCAGTACCGCTCTGGTTCTACGGAGCCGTCGCTGCGCTCGGCATTCTTCTCGGGCTTGTCGGAAGCCTCCTCGCAGTTCGGTCGTTCTTCCGCGAGGCACGCGAGGGATAGCAGGTGCCCCGGGCCGCTACTCCCGGCGCAGGACAGACGCAGGAGTCACCATTCTCTTGGAAGAACAGAATGTGAGACAAGCGCTGGGGATGTGCAATCGCGCGTGCCATCTGGGAAACGGCCGCATCGTACTCAAAGGGACAGGCAGCGAGCTTCTGGAAAATGAACGGGGTTAAGGAGTGCTTTCTGGGAATGTGACATAACAAGAGAGAGCTTTGAAAATCGGCTCTTTTTGCGCTCAAGACATTTTCCCTAAGGGTCGCTCCGTTCCAAGTGAGGGCAGGGGAAAGGGGCGCATCGCTTATTGCAGCAGAGGGGCGTCTTTGTCTTCCTTATCTATGCCCATTTCCTGAATCCGCTCGATTTCGCGGAGCTTCATGCGGATGATGACGATAAGGCCGATAATGGCGAGCCAGAGAACTGCCAGGCTCTCGTAGATGATGTAGGCGTCGAAGGGTGTCGTGGGGAAAACGGCAATCCTATCCGCCGCAGGAGAAGGGGCTGGTTGAATCATAACGAACAAGGCCATAACCATCGGCTGCGCAAAGCGGAAAAGTGAGAATCTTTTTAAGCCTTTGACGACTCCGATTCTTCGCATACGAGCTCCTAACTCAGGTAACCCACAACCGTCATTGTGAGGAAATAGAGAAGATAGATCACGCCGATCCAGGTGAAGAGCGGGCTCTTCTCTCCCCGGGCCGATCTTTGGTCGAAAAAGGGGATGAGGAAGAAAAAGAGGATCGCGCAGGATACCATCAAGATGGCGATGGTTTCTCCATTCAGACCCAGGATGGCGCCCGGGAAGAGCTTCAGGGTCTCGAGGAGGAAGAGAAAATACCATTCGGGCTTGACGTTTTCCGGCGGAGGGGCCAGGGGATCGGCCTTCGCGCCGATCTCCGGCGGCAGTAGCACAGCCAGGGTTGCGAGAACCCCGAGGACGACCAGCCAGACCATCAGATCCTTGTAAAAGAAATTTGGAAAGAAAGGGATTTCCCGGCGTTTTTCCTTTTCCAAGGACAGCGGCACGCTCATCCCGTGATATTGCATCAGAAGGAGATGCAGGCCGACGAGGAGCAGGGTGATGATGGGCAGAATGGCCACATGAAAGGCGTAGAAACGGGTGAGGGTGTCGCCGGTCACATCTATGCTTCCCCGCAGAAAGGCCTTGATGAACCCACCGATGAAGGGAAAGTTGCCTGCCCCTCCCGTCGCCACTCGGACGGCGGCCAAGGCACGCTCGTCCCAGAGGAGGAGATAGCCGCTCAGTCCGAAGAAGATCGAGACGCCCAGGAGGATGAATCCGGTAGCCCAGAGAAATTCCCTGGGCTTGCGGTACGACTTCAGGAGCAGCGTGCCGAAGAGGTGAATGAACAAAAAGGCGATGCAGAGCTCCGACCCCCAGTGATGGAAAGACCGAAAGAACCAGCCCAGGTTTTGCTTGGTGACGATCTCGATGATGCTCTTGTGGGCGAAATCAATATGGGGGACATAATAAAAGGCCAGCAGCATCCCCGTCAGAAACTGGAGGATGAACAGAAAGAGCGTGATCCCGCCCGTGTAGTACCAGAGGTCGTAGCGATGTTCCGGCACGAGCTTGCGCTTCGCAAACCTCTTCATCCCTTCCCAGTCGTAGCGCTCTTCCAGCCAGTTCTTAAGCTTTGGGCAGTTCAACCTTGACCCCCTTCTTGGCGATGATCAGTTTCTCTCCCTCTTCCATTATCGTGAAGACTTCGAGGGGCTTGGGTGGCGGCCCGGAGATGTTCTTGCCGTTCTCGTCGTACCATCCGTTATGACAGGCGCAGTAAAAACGCCTCTCTTCCGGCTTGTAGGCCACGTTGCATTCCATGTGGGTGCAGACCCCCTTCAGGGCCAGGACGGAACCGTCGGCCTTTTTGAAATAGAGTCCCACCACGCCTCCCCAGGGGAAGCGCTTGACCGAGTTGTTTGCCAGGTCCGTAAAATCCTTCCTGTTCAGGACAACAAAGTCGGGCTCCTTGCCCAGGGTGGGAAAGGCGAATTTCATCAGGGCAGAGAAAGTCCCGGCGAAGAAGGCAAATAACCAGCCGCCGAAGAGCGTATTGAGAAAAGTCCTCCTCGTGATGAGGGAATATTTAAGTTTCATCTTTTGCTTTCCCCAGTATCTTCTTAAAACTCTGTTTCACCATTGCTTTCCGCAGGCCGACGATAGCATCGGTGGGCCGTACATCCTTCGGGCAGGCGTCGATGCAGCGAAACACGGTGTCGCAGGCCCAGACCCCCTTTTCATCATTGACGAGCGAAAGCGCGCTGGCGGGCCGCTCATCCCGGGAATCGAGGACGAACCGCTCCAACTTTGCCGCCGCCGCCGGACCCAGATAGCCGGGCTCCCTCGCCAGCACCGGGCAGGCACCCCAACAGCAGGCGCAGAGGATGCAATTGACGAATTGGTCGATCTGCCGGCGCTCCCCTTCGCTCTGAGGGATCTCCTTTTCGGGAGCGTGACTGCGCCGGATCAGGTAAGGCTGGATCTTATCATACATCTGCCAGAACGGCGTCATATCGACGACAAGGTCCCGGATCACCTCGAAATTGGGCAGGGGCTCCAGGATGATCGTATCGGTATTGAAGCCGGCCACCTGCGTCCGGCAGGCGAGATCGAGCTTGCCGTTGATCACCATGGCGCAGGATCCGCAAACAGCGGAGCGACAGGAGCACCTAAAGGAAAGCGTCCCGTCGATCTCGTCACGGATCCGGAGCAGCACCGCGAGCACCGTCAGTCCGGGAATGACACGGATCCGGTAGGTGCAGAAGCGGGGCCTCCTTTCCGGTTCCTTCGCGTCATACCTGAGGATCTTGAAGGTATATGCACTCTCTTTGATCAATAGAAATACCCCCCTAAAAAGCCGTTAAAGCAGAAGACCTTCAATACAATGTTCGCGCAAGAATTCCCCAAAGCGGTTAATATTTCCTCTCGACGGGTTGATACCGGGTAATCACCACATCCTTGTAGGACATGGCGGGCCCACCGTCATCACCCATCCTGGCGATGGTATGCTTCAGCCAGTCGCGGTCATTCCGGGTGTTGAAATCCGTCCGGAAGTGAGAGCCCCGGCTTTCCTCCCGGAGCATGGCCCCCAGGGCGATCGTATGGGCCACTTCCAGCATGTATTCCAGCTCCAGTGCGTTTATGAGTTCGTAATTCATATGCCGGGACGGCGAGGAAACGCCGACATGCCGATAACGCTCCTTGAGTTCGGGCAGTTTGTCAACGGCCTGCTTCAGTTGTTCCCGGGTTCGGAAGATGCCCACCTTCTGGTCCATGACAACGCCCAGGTCGGCTTGGAGCTGATAAGGTTTCTCCCGGCCTGGCGCAGTCAGCCGCAGGATCTTTTTCTCCACCTCATCCTTCAGTTTCAGGAGGGGTTTTTCGTCCGGTTTGGGAATTCCACCCTCCATATCCTCGGAAATTGCCTGCGCCGCCAGCTTTCCGAAGACAATGGTTTCCAGCAGCGAGTTGCCGCCCAGCCGGTTGGCACCGTGGACGCTGACACAGGCACATTCCCCTCCGGCATAGAAGCCGCGGACCTCACTGGCGCAACGCTCGTTGACGTCGATGCCCCCCATTGAATAGTGCTGGCAGGGCATGATGGGGATCGGCTCGTCAACAGGATCGATGCCGATAAAGTCGATGCAGATCTTCCGGATGCCGGTAAGCCGCTCCTGGATTTTCTTTTCACCCAGATGCCGGAGATCGAGCTGGATGTACCTTCCCAGAGGGTGGTCAAACCCCCGGCCCTCGTTGATTTCCGTCTGAATACACCGGGAAACGATATCACGGGGCGCCAGTTCCTTGGCCGTGGGCGCATAGCGCTTCATGAAGCGTTCGCCCTGGTTGTTGACCAGATAACCCCCCTCCCCCCGGCAGGCCTCCGTCATCAGGATGTTGGTGCCGATCAGCGTAGTGGGGTGGAACTGGACGAATTCCATATCCTTGAGGGGGACGCCCGCCTTGTAAGCCATCCCGATGCCGCTTCCCGTGCTGGTTAGGGAGTTGGTGGAGTGCTGGTAGACCCGCCCGTACCCCCCGGTGCCGAAGAAGGTCACCCCGGCGCGGACGGGGACGAGTTCGCCTGAGTGCATATCCAGGGCGACAACGCCATGGCACTGACCGTCTTCGACGCAAAGGGAGGTTACAAACCATTCCGGATAGATTTTGACCCCCTTCGCTACGGCCCTTTCATAGAGGGTATTGAGAAGTACATGACCGGTAATGTCAGAGGAATAGCAGGTCCGGGGATAGGCAGCGCCGCCGAAGGGGCGCTGGGCGATCGTGCCATCGGGAAACCGGCTGAAAGGGCATCCCCAGTGCTCCATTTCATAGACGATCTTGATGGCCTCCTTGCACATGATCTCTACGGCATCCTGATCGGCCAGGAAATCGCTCCCCTTAATGGTATCGAAAGTATGTTTTTCCCAGGAATCGTCGCGGGCGTCGGGGTTATTGGTCAAGGCTGCGTTGATGCCGCCCTGCGCGCAGATGGAATGTGAGCGGACGGGATAGACCTTGGATATCAGACCTACGTTGAACCGGTCACACAGGCCTACGGCCGCCCGAAGACCCGTCAGACCGCCGCCGACAATGAGAATATCGTGATCAATCATTTCTACGAAAACCTGATATAGAGTGAAATCAGCACCACGGAGATGACGGCTGCGGCGATATTCGCCGCCCAGAACAACTGTTTCTCTTTCCGGTAGCCGAGGTCTATCGCTATCGTTCGCAGACCATAGAGGCTATGAAAGGTGAAAAGAATCACAATGAGAATATCAAGCAAGGGATGTCTGTGAAGGCTCAGTGCCCAGTCGGGCTTCACATCCTTGGTGAAGAGGAAGAAACTGGTGAAGATTTTGATGCCAATAAGGACGATCAGGGTCACGCCGCTGATGCGGTGAAAAAGCCAGATGAACATACCCCCCCCTGTCTTTTTTCAAGAAAATGATGGCCGCGTACAACAGCCGGAAACTCCCTCCCGCTACGCAAAAGGACTATCAACTGCACTTGCGAGGCTCCCTTACAGGAAATCCCAACTTTGTCAAGCAGAAACTTTTTCAATATTTCCTGCAGGCGCTTATGAAAAGAACTCGCTTTTTTTTGGCGAATCGAATTTACAAAAAACGGACTTGAATGTCAAGAAGAAAAAAGCACAAGATATGGGGTGGTTTCTTGAGCCATCCGGGGGAGAGCCTGACAGGAATCTTTCAAGCGGGCCCCTTTGTTATCTCCTTCGCTTTCCTGCCGCGCTTGAGCTTCTGCCAGAAAAGATCGAGGAGCGGCGCAAGCTCTTCGTTCATCGCGGCCGAGATCGCCGCGATGTTCAACCGCGTCCCCGCGGCTGCCTTCTTGAGTGCCTCAAGCGATGCCTCATCGACAAGGTCGGTCTTTGTGATCACGATGACCTTCGGCTTGCGTACGAGGGTCGGATTGAACGACTTGAGCTCTCCGAGAAGGATCTTCAGGTCACGCCGGAGGTCTGTCGTTTCGGAGCTGATCAGGATAGCAAGGATGCGCGTTCGTTCGATGTGTCGGAGGAATTGGATCCCGAGCCCCTTCCCATCGTGCGCCCCCTCGATGAGCCCGGGGATGTCAGCGACAACGAAGCTCTGGTAGTCTTTGTAGCGGACGATCCCGAGCGACGGCTCGAGTGTTGTGAAAGGATAGTCCGCGATCTTTGGATGCGCCGCCGAGATTCTCGAGAGGAGAGTGGACTTGCCGGCGTTGGGAAAACCAACGAGCCCGACGTCGGCGAGGAGCTTCAGCTCGAGGACCACATGCCGCTCCTCTCCTTTCTCTCCGACCTCCGCGATCCGGGGAGCCTGGTTTCTCGGGGTCGCGAATGATGAGTTGCCCCTGCCGCCTCGCCCCCCGTGACCTGCGATGAATTCGTCCCCGTCCTGAACAAGGTCAGCGAGGACCTCTCCGGTCCCCGCGTCCTTGATGAGTGTGCCGCACGGGACCCTGATGGTGAGATCCTCTCCGCTCCGTCCGGTTTTGTTCGCCCCCTTGCCGTGGTTGCCGCGCTCCGCGCGGTAGACTTTCTTGTACTGGAAGTCGAGGAGCGTCGTGAGCTGCGAGTCTGCGCGAAGGATGATACTTCCGCCCCAGCCTCCGGCCCCGCCATCCGGGCCCCCGTGCGGAACGAACTTTTCGCGCCGGAATGAGATCACGCCGTTTCCGCCGTCTCCCGCCTTGAGATGAATCTTCGCGTAGTCGATGAACATGGGTGACGTCAGCTCATACGAAGAAGTGTACGAATGTCGCGGCGGGCGGCGACGCCCGGCTTCAGGTGGATCTTTGCGTAGTCGATGAACATGGGTGACGTCAGCTCGTGTGAGGTGTGGGATCCGCCTGAATGGCGGCGGGTGGGAAGGATTTCACAAGTTCAGCATAGAGCTCGGCGGGGGAGAGGATCGGCCGTCCTTGAGCATCACGAACAGTCTCGAAGTGAGCGCGGACATCGGGCCTCCCCTTGTCGTCAAAGAAGACAACGAATGCGTTTGTAGGAATGGCGGACGTGAGTTGTTTCCCCTGCCCGAAATTGAAGAGGGAGAAAGCGGGAGATAGCAGCCTCACAAGCTCTCCGGCATTGTGGCGGGCGACAACCTCGTGGTCGACGCGGCGGAGAAACCTGTCAGTCTCTTCCTTCGAGATCTCCATTGTTCCCGTCGCATCGAGGTGAAGGAGGAGTGCATTCCGCAGGTATTGGTACGAGTGAAGGTACGCGACCTTGGATTCGATGTCGGACTGTTTGACCATGACGACCGGCTGCTCCGCGATCTCTGTCGATGGCTGTGGGATGGTCTCACGATGCTCGGGAACCGGCGACGGGGCCGGTGCGGCGTCCCTTCTCGCCGCGGGCTTCTCGAAGAGGAACTCGATGATCGTCCAGACCGGTCGGAGTGTGTAGTTGAAAAGGAAATGAGTCGCTGTGTCGACGAGTGCGTTGTATTCGTCATGCGAGAACTGATATGAGGCGATGAGAAAATTCTGGAGCTGCGTTTCGAGAATACGCGCCTTTTCGTTGGGGTGTGGGAAATGCCTCAACGGCGGCTGCAGTGCGCAGTCCTCCGTGAGGGTCCGGTGGATATCCGCACGGATGTAGACCTTGAACGCCGACGGGATGTCAGCGGACAGGACATCGTGCAGCTCGATTGTCGCGCGCTCGCCAATTGTGCGCGCTGAGACGCTCCTGATGATGGCATCAATCTCGCTGTCGAATGGTGAGGCCTCTATGGTCTTACTCCTCCCGTGATGAGCGTCCGAACGCGCTTGATCTCCTTCTCCGCCCCCGCTTTGAATGTTCCGTCGATGCCCGGACGGTCGATGATCTGCTGGTACATGCCGATTGCCTGCTCGTACTTTCCCATCTTCTCGTACGACTGTCCTGCCATGTAAAACGCCGTGGCGCGCCAGTCGATCTTCGTGGGTTTCGTGACAAGGTACGGGACCTTCAGGAACTCGAGGATCGCCTGTTCGTAGTCTGCCGAGCGGAAGTAGCACTCGCCGATGTAATAACGCATCTCGGCTTCGAGGTCCGGTGTCGCCCCTTCGAGAAGGTTCTGGAGGTGGAGGAGCGCCTGGTCGTAGTAGCCGAGCTTCTCGTAGAGAACGCCGACGTCCACTCGCCTGTCGGGGATCGACTCGTCATTGGGGAACATCTGAATGAAGCGCCTGGTGTAGTCGAGTGCAGCGTCATTCCAGCCGAGGTTCTTGTACGACTCGATCAGGCTCCCCATCGCATACGGCACGATCGAGGAATCTCCCTTGAGACTGTCCGTCACCATGCGGTAGTAGAGTGCGGCTTCGTCATATTTCTCCCTTCGGAAAGCAAGGTTCCCGAGGGAGAGGACCACTCGCGGAATGACATCCGACTCGGGATGTTTGTTGAGTATTCTATTGAACGACTTCCCCGCAAGCTCCGCCTGTCCGGTCGCCTCCTCGATTTTCCCGATCCAGTACGACGCCCAGACCGAATGCGGGCTTCGCGAGTAGTCGTCCGCAAACGTCTCAAAGGCCTCCTTTGCCTCATCGTATCGCGATGCCTTGAAGAGGCCGAGTGCACGCTCGTAGGCGAAGGTCTCATCCTCAGGCGCCTTCCTGTATGCAGCGACGAACTCCCTTCTGAGCCTGTCCCCTCCGGCCAAATCACTGAGACGGTACGTTGCGATGATGATGGACGAACGGTACGCGCGCTGCCTGCCCGGATCCGGCGACGACTTCAACAGGTCTTGATAGAGCCGTATTGCCTCCGTGTTCGTTCCCTGCTGAAGGAGAAGGGAGGCAGCTTCCTCGGTTGCAGCAGATGCGACGGCGCTTCCCGAGTTCCCGGCGACCTCTGCGCTCCGCTGGAGGCTCCAGATCGCCGTCGTCATGTTCCCGCTCCTCTTCAGTACCATTGCGGCCTGGTGATAAAGCGGTGCGGCGTCGGGTGCGGAAGGCGCCAATCGGATCGCTTCAAGGTACGCGTCCTGAGCCTCGCGGAGTCGTCCCGCAGCGTCGTAGGATTCACCGAGCTCACGGAGGAGCGTGCATTTCACATCGGTTGCGGCGAACGGGTCCGATTCCACCTCTGCGATGCGGCCGAGAAGCATCTGCGCGGCATCCCCCGGCCTTCCCAGCCGCCGCAGCATCGAGGGGAGCTCTGCTTCCGCGGAGTCGGCCAGCGACGTGTATGAGAACCGGTCTCGCAGTATCTCGAGCCACCTGAGGGCCGCTTCGATGCGCCCGCTCGCCCTGTCGAGCCGGAAGAGGTTCCAGAGTGCGGCTGGCGCTTCGGGTCCGCTCGATTCGACGAGGGGGACGTAGAGTGCACGCGCCGAATCCGGTTTCCCCGCAAGGAGCAAGGCCTCACCTCGAAGCTGTTCGATCTCCGAGCGGCGTTCTCGAGACGTGAGTCCCGACCCAAGAGCGAGCCACTCGGATGCGCGGTCTGGCTGCTTCATATCGAGGTAGAGCCTGCCGGTCTTCTGTGCGGCCTCGGCCTTCAGCGAATCCGACGCGTCCAAAGAGGACAGGATTGCGCGCGCCGACCGAGCGGCGAGAGCGGTGTCGCGACTCTGTGCGGCGAGATCGACCAGGATCAACTCGATGGCGGATCGGTCCCATCCCGAGGCCGGTTGAAGTGCCTCGTCGGCGGCCGCCATCGCTTGCGCGAGGAGTTTCGAGTTCCGGGAGACGGCCGCGTGGAGCGCTTGCGCGCGGCGAACAAGTGCGCGGGTTTTGAGCGTCTGGTCTGCTGCGGCGCGGGCCGCGTCACCGAACGACGACGCAGCGGTCTCGTAGTCCTTCAGGTCGTCAGCCTGCAGTCTCCCCAGCCCGAAGAGGATTTCCCCCTTTTCACTCCCTGTCACAATATGCGCGATGAGTGCGGAGATGTCGGCGAGGGCCCGTTCTGTGTTCAGTGCTGCGTAGGTCTTGAGCGAGTCCTTGAGGGCCTCAGCAGCAAATGCGTGGTCGCTTGCGGGAAACTGCGCCTGCAGCTCGTCGAGGTACTTGAGCGCGTCGCGGACGCCGTTCAACCGGGCCATGAACCGTGCAGCCGTGAAGAGGGCATCGTCACTGAGGCGGCCGGCCGGGTAGTTCTCCATAAGGTTCTCAATCGCGTTGGAAGCGCGTTGCACATCGCGGAGTCTCTTCCCATAGACTTCTACGAGGCGAATCAGGGTTTCCTGCGCGACACGAGGCGGGGGTCTTAGATCGAGGAGTTGCTCGAGCAGCTGTGCGGCGCTGCGGTACTGCCCTGATCCCTCCTCAATTTCCGCGCTGAGACCAAGTGCACTGAGCCGAAGTCCGGTCGCCGTCTCTGCGGATGTGAGAGGACGGAGCTCATCCATCGCTTCTGCAAAACGTTTCAGAGAAACAAGCGAACGTGCGCGGTACATGCGTGCCAGGTCGACCGAGTCGCTCGATGGGTAGGTCCTCTCGAACGTTCGGAAGTCGTCGGCGGCATCCGCCGGTCGGCGGAGCCGGAAGTCAGCCATGGCGACACCGAACATTGCGGCAGGCCGTGTCGGCGATGCGCCGAATGAAGTATCCGCCGCGATCCGGAACTTCTCCCGGGCTGTCGCCGCGTCGCCGAGGGCAAGCGCATGGTTTCCGAGAGCGAGAGACACCTTGCGCAGCGCGAGGATATCCTTCCCCCCCTCGCCTTGAACCTGCTTCAACAGGCCCGAGAGAAGGCCGTCTGATTGATCCCACTCTCCGGCGTGCTCGAGAAGTGAAGCGAGGGAGACCTGGGCGTCGAGCTTCTGAGATTGGTCAGCGGTGGCGCTGATGATGTGTTGAAGCTCTGCCTTTGCGCCGGCAAGGTTCCCATCCGCTGCCATCAGTCCGGCGAGCTTCATTCGCGCTGTCGTCATCTGCGGCGTCCCGGCGTAGTTGGCGGCCAGGTTCCGGTACGACCGGCGGGCGTCCGCTGTGTCGCCGATCGTCATGAAGTACCCTCCGGCGGCAAGGAGGGCATCGGGTGCACGCGAGCTTTTTGGATAGAAGACGGTGAGCCGGTCGAAGGCCAGCGCCGCTTCGCGGTAGTTCTTCTGCGCGCTGTAGCATTCGGCAACGTGCCACCATGCCTCGGGTGCTTTGGGCTGGTCCTGATAGGTGAGAGCATAATTCTGGAATGTCCGGCGGGCTTCCTCATAGTCGCGAAGGGCAAGCCCGCTCAGGCCGAGATAGAACTGTGCTTCGATCGTTTGCTGGCTTTGGGGGTACTTCTCGATGAATTGCTTGAACTGCGTTCTGGCGAGGTCGTACATCCCGTCGCTGTAAAGCTTGACGGCGAGCGTGAACTCCGAGCTGCCGCCTCCAGGGCGCTGAACCGCACCTCCCTCCCGGGTCAACTGCGCGAGGAGAATGGCGGGAGCGAGGAGAGCGATGGCGAGGATGATGAGGTTTCTTTTCATACGGCTCCAAGAGCTTAGCGAGCCTCCATCCTGCGGCATGTATCGGCGCAGGGAGAGACAGCTCGCTCAACGACCGCGTCACGCAAAAATTTAACACCATGTCGGATGCGAAGCAAGGGGAGTTGTGACGTTGCCTTTGAGACCGGAATGAACTATCATACCGTCAGCCGGTTCACCGTGTGACGCTGAACTCTATGAATGCTCGCATCCTCAAAATCTTTCCAGAGAACCCGCAGCTTCGCGTCATCCGTCAGGCGGTCGACATAGTAAGGAACGGAGGTGTCATCGCCTATCCGACTGACACGATCTACGGTCTCGGGTGCAGCATCTTCGACAAGAACGCAATCGAACGGGTCTACCAGATCCGCCACCTCGATCCCTCGAAGCTGCTGAGCTTCATCTGCTATGATCTGAGCGACATCAGCACGTATGCGCGTGTTTCGAACTTTGCGTACCGGGCGATGAAGCACCACCTTCCGGGTCCCTACACGTTTGTTCTTCCCGCAGCACGGGAAGTCCCGAAGCGGCTCTGGAACAAGCGCCGCGCCGTCGGGATCCGTGTGCCGGACAACGAAATCACGCGGCTCCTCGTGAAGGAAATCGGCTCGCCGATCGTAAGCACAAGCATCAAGGACGACGACGGGTACATCATGAGCGATCCGCATGCGATCGCGGAGCGGCTCGGCTCGAAGGTTGATCTCATCCTCGATGCGGGTCCGCTGGTCGGCAATCCCTCCTCAATTGTGGACCTGACGGGTGACGAGGCGAGGGTGCTTCGCGAGGGGGCGGGAGATGTCGCCTGGTTCGCGGCAGAGTGAAGGCCCGATGCTGAGCCTCCGGTCGCCTGTCCGCCCCTCCACCGTCCTCAGTGTGAGTGGTGCCCTTGCCATTGTCGCATTTGCGAGCGGCGTAGCCTCACTCGCCCTTGGGAGCGTGCCGGTTCGGCTTTCCTCGACGCTCGAAATCCTCGTCAGGGGGCTCGGCATTCCGTTTGGCGGCAGCGCCACACCTTCGGATGAGATCATCATCCTCCAGCTCAGGCTTCCCCGTGTCCTCCTTGCCGCCTGCGTCGGCGCCGGACTTTCCGTCGCGGGCGTTGTATTTCAGGCGATGTTCCGGAACGCCCTCGCCGAGCCTTATATCCTCGGCATTTCGAGCGGGGGGACGCTCGGGGCGGTGGTCGCTCTCGGCGCCATCCCTATCTCCGGCTTCGGTGCCGTCCGTCTTCTTGGGGTACCCGCGGCAGCTTTCGTGGGTGCGCTTGTCGTGATGTTGGCCGTGTACATCCTGGGACAGAAAAGAGGACGTATCGAACCGGGCCGCCTTCTCCTCACGGGCGTCATGGTGGGGGCATTCTTCAACGCGCTCATTCTCGTCATTGTTGTTCTTATGGAGAAGGAGTACCGCAGCGTGCTCCTGTGGCTCATGGGGAATCTTTCCGAAGCCACGTACGGCTCAGTTGGAGTTGTCGGGAGTGTGCTCATCCTCGTCTCGTTCCTTATCTTCATCCAGGCCCACCGGTACAACATCTTGGCGACGGGGGAGGAGGCTGCGCTTCATCTCGGAGTGGAGACCGAGCGCTTGAAAAGGATTTCGTATTTTCTCGCCTCCGGCCTTACAGGGATCGTTGTCTCATCGAGCGGCGTCATCGGATTCGTCGGACTCGTCGTACCCCACATCTGCCGGCGGCTCTTCGGGCCTGACCATCGTCTCCTCATCCCCTCATCCTTCTTTTTCGGAGCCGCCTTCCTCATCCTGGCAGATCTTCTTGCGCGTCTCATCTTCTCACCGATGGAGCTTCCAGTCGGCGTTGTGACGGCATTCATCGGCGCCCCGTTCTTCGTTGCCATCCTCAAGCATCGGGGGTAGTCTTCGTGCCTCCGCGCACCAACAGGCGGCCAGGCTCCTTGTTTGAGGCTTTTGAATTCTCTACATTAGTCATGCTTCGCCCACCGCAGCCAAGCACGGCACAGCACAGAGCAGGGGCAATGGCCGCCGTTCTTCTTGAACACATCTCCTTTCGGTATACCGCCTTCGGACTGAGCGATGTATCGCTCGAGGTTTCTCCCGGGGAATTCTTCACGATCGTTGGCCCGAACGGGTCGGGGAAGACGACGATCCTGAAGCTCATTGACGGGATCCTCGCACCGAACGGCGGCAGCCTGAGTCTCTTCGGCCGCGCTCTCCGGCGGATGAGCCGGCAGGAAGTGGCGCGGATCGTAGCGTACGTCCCTCAGGACGGAGCTGCCGCCTTCCCTTTCACGGTCCGGGAAGTGGTTCTCATGGGGCGCTCGCCGCACCTCGGGCTTCTCGGGTTTGATTCGGCTCGCGATCGCGAGATTGCATCGTGGGCGATGGAGCTTGCCGAGGTCGCAGCGATTGCCGATCGTCCGGTGACAGAGATATCCGACGGAGAGAGGCAGCGCGTCTACGTGGCGCGGGCGCTTGCACAAAAGCCGAAGATCCTCCTCCTTGACGAGCCCCACGCGCATCTCGACATCGCGCACCAAATCTCACTCTGCGAGTCCCTGCGACGGCTCGCCGCTGAGCAGGGCCTTGCGGTGGTAGCGGTGGTGCACGATCTGAACCTCGCATCGATGTTCAGCGACCGGATGCTCCTTTTGCACGAGGGGAGAGCGGTTGCCATCGGGAAGGTGGAAGAAGTATTGACGCCGGCGCTCATCAACCAGACATTCCACGTCCCCGTTATGGTTGACGAGCACCCGACGCTTCACTCGCCGCGTGTGACGCTCGTGCTTTCGCACGGATCGGGTGGAAACGGGCAGGGTGATCATCGGGGCTGATGGAGGGGCGGCCCGGCGTTTGAAATATGCTCATTGAACGGGAGGAGGCAGAAATGCCTCAACGAAGGAGGGTGGTTCGGGAGCGGGTCCTGCAGGTCCTTTACGCGCACGACCTTTCGAAGGATCCTGTCGACGGCATCATCCCGGTCATCATGGCTGACCTCCTCCAGCAGCCGGAGGCGCATGCATTCGCGCGCGAGCTGGTCCGGCAGGTCGTTGAACATCAGGATGAGATCGACAACATCATCAAGAAGAAGGTTGCAAACTGGGAGTTCAGCCGGATCGCGGTCGTAGACAGAATCGTCCTGAGAGTCGGCATCTGTGAGTTTCTTTACTTCCCCGACATCCCGCCGAAGGTAACGATCAACGAAGCCATTGAGATTGCGAAGCTTTACAGCACCGAGAAGAGCGGACAGTTCGTCAACGGAGTCCTCGACTCCGTCTTGATTGACCTCCGGAAAGACGGTTCCCTTTGCAAATCAGGCCGCGGTCTGGTGAATGAGTCTCTTAGGAAGCACTGACACCGTCTCGTCCCGTGCGCGCCGACGATGGTCGCGCCCCTTCCAAGTTTTCGTCTGGATGATGTTCGACTTTGCCAACACGTCGTTCTCGGTCATCATCGTCACCGTTGCCTACTCCCTTTACTTCACGACCGTCGTCACCGGGGGAAGTCCCGGGAGCGACTTCCTCTGGGGAGTTGCGTTCAGCATCTCGATGCTCATCACGGCTTCGATCTCGCCGATCCTCGGAGCCGTGGCGGACCACTCGGCGGGAAAGAAGCGGTTCCTCCTCGCCTTCACGCTTCTCTGCATCGCCTCCACCTCGCTGCTTTACTTCGTGACGCCGGGGATGGTCGTGGCAGGGATGGCTCTCCTCATCCTCGGCAACATCGGTTTCGAAGCGGGACTGGTCTTCTACGACTCGTTCCTCCCCGAGATCACGACTCCCCGGAGCTACGGGCGTGTCTCGGGGTACGGCTTCGCGGCGGGGTACCTCGGATCCTTCGCGATCCTTCTCCTCTCGTACCCCTTTCTCAAAGGGGAATTCGCCGTCGCGAATCTCCCCTCTGTGCGGTTCAGTTTCGTCCTCTCGGCAATCTTCTTCTTTGTCTTCTCGGCGCCGCTTTTCCTCGTCCTCCATGACACGAAGAAATCAGTCTTAAGGACTGAATCGTACCTCCGCATTGGCATCAAGCGCGTGAGGGAGACCGTCAGCCACCTCCGTCGCTACAGGAACGTGGCGAATTTCCTTGCGTCATTCTTCGTGTACATCGACGGTGTAAACACGGTGATCGTGTTCTCTTCGATCTTCGCGCGGCGGACACTGCATTTCTCGCTCGTAGAAATCCTGATGTTCTTCGTAACGGTTCAATCGACCGCGATCCTCGGTTCCGTTCTGTTCGGGATTCTCGCGGACCACTACGGTCAGAAGCGGACGCTCACGGCGACACTTCTCCTCTGGATCGCGGTCGTGACGCTCGCTTTCTTCACAGAGGACAAGACGACATTCTACATCGTCGGCTTCATGGCGGGTGCGGCGATCGGCTCGTGCCAGTCGACAAGCCGCAGCCTGATGAGCCGGATCGTTCCGACTGCCAAGCGGACTGAATTCTTCGGGTACTACTCGTTCTTCGGCAAGTCGTCAGCGATCCTCGGACCGCTTGTCTTCGGTGCCCTCTCGTCCCTGTGGAATGAGCGTGTGGGAGTCCTCTCGATAGGCATCTTCTTCATCGCCGGCCTTCTCCTGCTTCGACGGGTGAAGGACGAGCCGTACGTCGAGGAGGCGGGAGCGGCGTCGTCCCCGGGGCTTTGAAGTTCGCGTGCCGTTTCGTAGATTCTGGAGAAATGCGATTGCATCGGGAGTGAAACCTTCCTACTTCATTTCTGACGTCCACCTCGGGCTCCAGGAGCCCGAGATCGAGCGGCAGAAGGAGCGCGCGCTCCTCTCGTTCCTCGAGCATGTGCAGTCGAACGCGGGCAGGCTCTACATTCTGGGGGACCTGTTCGATTTCTGGTTCGAGTACCGGCATGTCATCCCGAAGGGGTACCATCGCGTGCTCGGGCGGCTCAGCGACTTGACGGAATCCGGCGTTGAAGTCCACTACCTCGCGGGCAACCATGATTTCTGGGTGAGGAGCTATTTCCACGAGGCCCTCGGTCTCACCGTCCACCGTGATCCGTTCGCCGAAGAGCTCGGAGGGAAAAGGTTCTTCTACCACCACGGAGACGGGCTTGCGATCCGCGACAATGGCTACAGGATTCTCAAGAAACTGTTCAGGAGTAAAATTAACATTTTCCTTTTTTCACTCATTCACCCGGACCTCGGCATCTACCTCGCACGCTCCTGGTCCCGCATGAGCAGGGCATATACCTCCACAAAGAACTACGGAGAGGGGGATGGGATGGTGGAGTACGCGGTCGCGAGGATCAAGGAAGGGTTCGACTACGTCGTCATGGGGCACCGGCATGAGCCGGCGTCGAGGAAGGTCGGGGGTGGAACCTACATTAACCTCGGGGATTGGATCACGCATCGCACATACGGCGTGTTCGACGGCGATGACTTCCGACTGGAGCAATGGAACTGATGGCAGGTGAACTCATCACTGGAGCTCCGCAGAGGGGGCGGTCGAAGGGGGAGGAGCGGGGCTTTCTGCACAGGCGCTGGAAACCGATCGTCGGCGTCGGGACTGTCCTCTTCATCCTTGGCATCCTCTACGGGATCTACCTCGTCTCCGGCCTGCCGTCCCTTGAGGAGCTCGAAAACCCGAAGCCGGAACTTGCGACGCGAGTCTACTCGATCGACGGGGAGATCATCGGGCAGTTCTTCATCAAGAACCGGACGCAGATAAGCTACAATCAACTCCCGACCCAACTCGTCCAGGCACTCATTGCAACAGAGGACCGCAAGTTCTACAGGCATTGGGGGATCGACCTCGGACGTCTTGCCCGCGCCCTTGTGAAGGATATCCTTGCCCTTCGGGTGAAGGAGGGGGCGAGCACGATCACGCAGCAGGTCGCTCGGAACCTGTACCTGACGCAGGAGACGTCGCTTACCCGGAAGATTCGTGAAGCCATCACGGCCGTCCAGATCGAGCGGACCTACACAAAGCAGGAAATCGTCGAGATGTACTTCAACGTGAATTGGTTCGGGCGGAGTGCTTACGGCGTCGTCGCTGCTGCGCAGGTCTATTTCCACAAAGAGCCGAAGGAACTCACGCTTGAAGAGGCGGCGACACTTGTCGGGATCGTGCGTGGACCTGCCGTCTATGATCCGTTCACGCACCCTGACCGCGCGCTCGCGCGCCGCAACCTGGTCCTGCGGGTCATGAGGGACGAGGGCTTCATCAATGAGCAACAGTTTGCTTTCGCAAAGGCGAAACCGCTGAAGCTCGCGACACGCGAGGAGGAGGCAATCACAGGCATCGCCCCCCACTTTGTCGAATATATCCGCCAGCAGATGCAGCGGAAGGCGGAGAAGTACGGGTTCGACATCTACAGGGACGGCCTTGCAGTCTACACGACGCTCGACAGCCGGATGCAGCGTCACGCGAACGATGCGGTGGCGGCGCACCTGCAGATTTACCAGCCGATGTTCGACAAGCAGTGGAACTGGAAAAGGCATCAGGATATCCTCTGGAAGGGTGTCGACCGTGCAATCAGGGACCTTGAGCAGTATCGGGCTCTGGGGTCACAAGAATCACGCGACAGCCTATACCGCGTGCTGAGGTCACGGCCGGTGTTCGTCGATTCGGTACAAAAGTCTCTGTCGAAGATCCAGGTCGGCTTCATTGCAGTTGACCCGAAAACAGGTGGCATCCGCGCGATGGTCGGCGGCTCGAACTACCGTGAGTTCAGGTACGGATTGAACCATGTGACACAGATCAAGCGCCAGCCCGGGTCCGCATTCAAGCCCTTCGTCTACACCGCGGTCATCGACAACGGATACCCGCCCTGCTATGAGCTCCTCAACCAGCCGGTCACGGTGATCCTCGCTGATGGGAGTCGATGGACACCTCAGAACTTCGGCGGCTCCGTTGGCGGCAAGTACACGCTTCGCGCGGCGGTCAAGTACTCCGTGAACCTTATCACGATCCGTGCGATCATGGAGCTTGCGCCGCCGAGGCAGGTTGTGGAGTACGCACACCGGATGGGGATCAAATCGGAGCTCCCGCCGTACGAGTCGCTGGCACTCGGGACGGGTGAGGTGACGCCGCTTGAGCTGACATCGGCATTTGCGGTCTTTGCCGACGAAGGGGTGTATGTGGAACCGATCTCGATACTCCGGATTGAGGACAGGAACGGAAACACCATTGAGCAAACGAACCCTGACAGGCGAGAGGTGCTGAGCAAAGAGACCGCTTACATTATGACGTCGATGCTGGAAGGGGCGGTGAACGAAGGGACCGGATCTCACGTGCGGCAGTTCTTCCATCTCCCGGCGGCTGGGAAGACGGGGACGACACAGGAGTACGCGGACGCATGGTTCGTCGGCTTCACGCCGGGTCTTGCGGCAGGAATATGGGTTGGATTCGACGACCACCGTGTCCATTTCACGAACACCGATGGGCAGGGAGGCCGCGCCGCGGCACCGATCTTCGGGCGGTTCATGCAGGGAGTCTACGACGACCGTGAGATCGCGATGCCGCTTGCGTATTTCGAGCGGCCGGAGGGAGTTGTCACAAAGACGATCTGCGCGCTCACGAAGAAGATTGCAACGCCGTACTGTCCCGAGACCGCGACTGAGATCTTCAACGACAAATTCCCCTGGCCATCATGTGACGTTCACGTCGGACCGGAGTCGCGGAGAGTGAGGGACAAAGGGGCCCTCCATTTCTAGTTCCAGCGCACTTTGCCGTTTCTCGATCGTTCAGAAGCTCGCCCACTTCGCAGTTACCCTGCGCGGACGGGCTTTTTCGTGTGGATTTGCATTGTTTGCATCCCTTGTATATATTATGGGGCATTAGAGGTGTTGGAAGTCCGCATGGGAATCTCCTCGTTTGGTTCATGAATGTACGTGAGCTCGCTGGCCTCGGCTGATGCAGAGGCTGCTAGGTGACTTCGTTGTATTATGTCCAATGGTTCACGTCGTGGTCACGGCGAAGCATCGTGAGCTTTGGCCTCTCGCCAATCCCGGTGGGCTCCATCATCTCCTCTGCAACGCTTACTCTCAAGGAAACCGGCACCCAAGGTACTACGCGCACAATAGCCGTGCACAGAGTTACACAGAGTTGGACAGAAGGTGGTGTAACATGGAACAGCCGTGATGGAACCAATAGCTGGACAACTGCCGGCGGGGACTTCGTTTCATCTCCCACTGCGACAGCATCGGTTATCTGGACTGGAGTCCTGGACACCGACACCTGGGACGTGACTTCCGATGTGCAGGCTTTTGTACCGGGTGCGGTAACGAATTATGGCTGGCTGGTGAAAGACCAGACCGAATACGCCACATATCGCTTCTCTGTTTGTTTACGACGGTTTCCGTTCACGGGGCGACGATTACATCAGCCCAAACAGGAAATTGGAACGTCGGAGCGAGGTCTTGCCACTGTCTGCCGACGTCCCGCCTT
>PEWR01000127.1:7031-9813 GCA_002779395.1 Ignavibacteriales bacterium CG07_land_8_20_14_0_80_59_12 | reverse complement strand
CAACCGCCGAATCAGACCGGATGCACTTCCTCGCGAAGGCAGTGTAGCCATGGACATGAGCATTGAGCTTTCAAGCGTCACGTTCAAGAGGGACGGGTATCCGGTCCTCAACGAACTCTCTCTCACCGTCGGAAAGGGAGAGCTTGTTGTCCTGACAGGCGCATCCGGCGCCGGCAAGACAACACTCCTGAGGCTCATCCTCATGGAACTCCTGCCGGATGCAGGCACTGTCCGTGTGGGAGAGTTCAGTTTCCCTGGCCTTTTGCCCAACCGAATCCCGGAGCTTCGCCGGAACATCGGCATGGTGTACCAGGATTTCCGGCTCCTCGAGGACAGGACCGTTTTTGAGAACCTATCCCTCGTCCTGAGCGCGACCGGCCCGGCCTCACACAAGGCGGCAAAGAAAAAGATCCTCAGCGCGCTCGGTGACGTGGCCCTTGCCCAGAAGCACCTCGCGCATCCGCGCGAGCTATCCGGCGGCGAGAAACAGCGAGCGGCAATCGCACGGGCGATGCTGAACGATCCATTCCTTCTCCTCGCCGACGAGCCGACGGGGAATCTCGATGAACAGGCCGAGGCACAGGTCGTCGAGAAGATCAACACGATTCACCGCCGGGGGACGACCGTCCTTGTCGCAACGCACAGCAACGCGCTCGCCTCGCGTTTCGAGGGCCGAATTGTCCGGCTTGAAGGAGGTCTCATCATCCCGGTGACGCCCGCATCTTCCGGCGAACATACATAGACCGAGATGCACACCGGCAGGGGCAACCCACAAATGCCCGCTATAGTACTCCTCTTCTCCCCACACCGCGTCGTTGCAAGGAGTCCGCCGCAGGCGGACGACGTGGGGACCTCCCGACCTGGGAATCCCTTGACAAAGAAGGGACCAAATCGGTCATACGGGCCCTTCCTTCGTGTGAGAACAACGGGATTCCTACGCTCACTTCGTTCGCTCGCGATGACTCATGAGGGTGGAAGGAACTAATCCGAGGCCTCCAAGCGCCCGCTTTGACTGCTGCAAGAATGCCGAGGACGATTAGAAGGTAAGGAGAAGTGATGTCGCCAGCGAGGCGCTCAATGCGGAGCGTGCGGCAAAGAGACCGAGTGCGTTCTTTGTTCCAACTTGAAAGTGAAAGGTCGATGTACCGACATCGACGAACGTGATGAGTCCGGCACCTCCAGGGGAGGAGTAAGACCCACCCACTCCAATCCCGATCCACGCTGCAGGCTCCCATTCGACGAATGCGTGGAGGAGGGTCTGCTCCCCGAGCAACCCCTCTTTGGAGAGAGTCTGCGAAAGACCTACGCCTGCACCAAGCCGGCCCCCAATTCCGGGGATACCGCCACCAGCGGCAGCTCCTTCCCATGATCCGCGGACGATGAGACGGGCCGGGAGCGCTGTTCTCTCGGACACCATTTGCGGATCCGAGACCCGGTAGGCGGAGTCGAGTGACTCGCCCTGGCTCTTCGACGCAAGATCAGTCAAGATGAAGTGCCCGTCCGAGACTCTCTGCTCAACGCCCTTGTCCCACACCAGCCTTCCGACATCGACAACCCCAGCAGCGACGGTGACCGCGTTCTTCATCGCAAGCTCCACGAGGAAGTCGAATCCCCAGCCGCCTCCACGGGGAGAACCAGGAAATTGAACATCGGTTGTGCTCGTCTCGACAAATCCCCCGCTCGTCCGAATGGAGTAGTCACTGTCCGCTGTGAAGAACCTCGTCTCCTCCGCCCGCGTCCTCAGGAAGGCAAACCCCGAAAGGTACCCGACCCGTCCATAGAGACGGAGCGATCCAATGCCCGGAACGCTGTTGATGCCTCCGGCAGCAATTGAGAACTGCCGCATCCATGCTGCAGTGATCTCCGTTCCGTCAAACGAGTAGGTCCGTCCCGGTTCATTCCCAAAGAAGGCGAGGTCAAACGCATCTCTTGCCAGGGCCGCCGACGCGAAGATCCTTTCCTCAGCGCTTAGCACGAGAGCCAAGTCGCCGATCCGCATTCCGGCTGTGAAGAGATGAGCAACAGCAGCGAGCCGGAGGTTGCCGGTACCCTCGCTGAAAAGGTCTAGGATCCGCCGCTTCTCGCTTTCATCAAGGAAAGGCGCGTTGCCGGAAGCGTCCTTGCTGAAATCATCCTCCAGCAACCCAAGGCTGATGAAGTTCGTCCTCAAGTCGGCACTCACACCTGGAAGCCCGACCGCATATCTCCCGCCGCCGCTGAGCAGGTGGCGGAGTACCGAAAACGATTGGGACTGGCCGTCAAGGACGGTGGCAGCTCCGTCCGGTCCCATCACCTGCGCCTGCACCGTCATCCCGGCCGCCGCAATCGAAAGGGAAAAAGCGACCTTCAGAAGGAGATGTACTTCACTCCGCCGCAATACGGACTCCTGCCTCAAGCTTTCCGTGCAGCTCAATGAAATCCGAAGTCCGGAAACGGACGTACCGGGACGCGGCCGCAGGTGTTTCGAAGAAGAGATCCACGAGGATAAATGTGCTTCGCTGTATCAGATCAAGGTCCGTCCGATCTATTGCGATGCTCCGGGTCGTCTCCACGGGCGGCATCTGCGCCTCACCCGAGGCATCAGTCTGAGCAGCCGCCACCGTTAGCGAATCCTGTCCGGGTTTCGGGAGCCGAATCAACGGACGATATGTCTCGTCGGTGAACAACAGCTCCATCCCTCCTTTCAGCGGGATGCGATTTCGTGTTGTAAGATAGAGCATCGCCGAGCGGACCCTCCAGAGCCCCGTTGTGTCCCCCTCGCTTGAAATGGAGGAAGTGTCGC
>PEWR01000127.1:0-6994 GCA_002779395.1 Ignavibacteriales bacterium CG07_land_8_20_14_0_80_59_12 | reverse complement strand
GATAATGTCCGCCTCGACAACGGCGCTGTCATCCCTTGCAATCGAGCCGTAGGCATACGTCGGGTTCACGAAGGCGGTCCCGCCGAACGTGTAGTGCGCAGGGAGATGCGTCCCGAAGGTGTTGAGGAATGTGAGGAGAGAGCTGTTCTGCTGTGTAAGGACGATGGAGTCGTGCGGCGAGTTCAGGAGTGTCGACGGGACGGTGAGTGCCGCTGACCGGGTTCCCGATTTATCCCGCGCTGTCAGCACCCCGGAAACCCTGACTTTGACACCGCTTGTCGAGACACCCAAGCGGAGGATCATGCGACCGTCGCCCAGCTCCACGGTGCCGTCAAACTCGCTGCTCACTTCGCTCCCGGTGACGTCACCCGATTGGGTAAAGGCCGTCGTGAAAGGCTTCACCCTGCCGGTGGCCCGCATGAGCAAAAGATCCGAAAGCTGAAACGAGCCGGTGAATGAGTCCGTGTCCCGGACCTCCACGTACTGGTCCCCCGTTCCTTCCGTCGAAGCCTCAAGGAGAAAGTGAAGGGCACCCCCGGGGAGCGAAACGGTGTACCCGCTCAAGTCAACCCGGCGCTCGGCGGAGGTCGTGTGCGGCATCATTGTGAACTCGTCCCGGAACGGGAATCCATCCTTCACAAGACCCGGGAGGCTCGTGACGACACGGGAGCGGAGTGCCGTCTGGTTGGATACACGGTACGTGAGTTGTCCCGAGCCGACTACCCCCTCGCTGATGTCGACCGAATCGCCCAGGACAATTGAGGTGTCATGCGTGACGGTCATCGGACTGATTCGTGCGAGCGCCGAGTAGACGGTGAGGCCCCGGAGGGCAACCCTCACGTCGATGCCGCGCGAGGGGTCGACCGTTACGGGTGTCACACTTCCAGGTGTGTGTCCTCGGAGGACGAGTGTGAAGTGGTTCCCGTAGACTCGCCGGCCGAGCGGCACAACATCAGTGAGGGAATCTCCCGGAGAGACAATCTGCGCATAGGTCCGGTCAGCAATCACGCCGAGGCTGTCGCTCAGGGTTACTCGGAGCGTGTCCGCCGGGATGGGGAGCCGGTTCACGATGATAAAGGCAAGCTGACCTTCCCCTTCAAAGTAGAGGTATTCGGCAATCGGGGGAGAATCGCTTGCCACGGGGCCGAACGAGAAAGGCAGCACCTGCGTCGCCGTCCCCTGGAACGGCGCGAGCTGGGGAGCGATGCTCAGGAGAGTGATTGTTCGCTCCGTTGGGGATGGCGCAGAGACTGAGATCACGCCGACCGGTCCCCCGAACCGCCCGCTCTTGCCGTAGACCCGGATATCCGAACCGATGATGAAGGAGCCAATGAGGTCGGTACGGGAGTAGACGATGAGACCTCCCTGGCCGGAATCGGCTGAGAGCTTGTCGGGATTCTTGTCGACGAGCTCCGCAAGCGTGTGCGTCCGGTTGAAGAGCGGAAGACGGAGATCCGTATCCCATGTGGGAGCGGTCGGGGAGAACTTCCTCGAGCATTGGCTGAAGAGGAGAGTGAACGAAAGCAACGCAAGCGGTACGGCAGCCCTGATGCGTTTCATTGTGCGCCCGAGTTCTTCATACTCAAGAATATAAGACTCATCCTCCGAGATGCAACTCGCAGTCCCGGGCAGACTGGCTCCATCGTGGAGTGTGCCGGGTGGACAAAAAAATCCGGGGAAACAATGCCCCCCGGATTGTCCTATCTTCTCTTGCATCCGAACAGTTGACTCAGTTTTTCATCGGGTCCTTGCCTCGCCTCCACCCGGCATCTGGAACCCCATGCCTCCCGGAGATCCCTGGGGCCCGGACTGCACCTTGATCTCGCCGAACACTTTCTCGTACTTCTCGATGTTGTCCTTGAGGGCGCCGAGGAGGAGCTTGGCGTGTTGTGGTGTCATCACGATACGCGCCTGCACCCGCGCCTTCGGAAGTCCGGGAAGGACGCGTGTGAAGTCGATGACGAACTCCGCCGGCGAATGTGTAATAATGGCGAGGTTCGAGTAGATCCCCTCACCTTCCTTCTCACCAAGCTCAATGTTAATCTGCTGCGGCGCTATCTGCTCTGGCATCCGGTACCTCCTCCACGTATCAAGACGGTGCCCACATGCAGAGGTGGGTGAGCATCGCGATGAAATCAAAGCAGGGTTTATTTCCCCTGGCGGATCTTATCGGACCGGTCGAAGGCGGCCTTCGATTTCTCGGTCATGTTCATGTTCGCATAGAGCCTGCCTGCGAGCTCCCATAGTTCGGCGTCGTTCTGGCGTTTGTCGAGCAGCTGCTCAAGAAGCGGTACGGCTTTCTGGAACTTCTCCTTGTACGCCGGGTCGATCTGGTTGGCTGTCCCTTCGACCGCCTTCTGTGCCTTCTCTCTCATACTCACGCCCCAGTTCACATAGCAGACGACAAGGTTGTAGAGAGCGCTCTCGTACGTCGGGTCCGCATTCCATGCCGCGGTGAAGTTCTTGATCGCTTCCTCGAACTCGTTGGCTTTCAGCTCGAGCACACCGAGATTGTAGTGGGCAATCTTGTTGTTCGGATTGGTCTCAAGGAGCTTCGCGAAAGTCTCCCTCGCCACGTTCGCCTTCCCCGCGGCGATGAGAGCGTTTGAGAGGTCGGCAAGAATGGGCTCGCTTGTCGGCGCAAGCCCCGACGCGACCGTGAGGACGTCGACCGACTTGTCGTAGTACTCCATTGCCTTCCGGTAGTCAGTCGAATCAATCTGGAGGTTGAGCGGCCGTGTGAACCTTCTGTCTGCGAGCCGGCCGTCGACGAACTTCAAGACCATGTTGTATTTGTCGTATGTCCACGTCTCCTCCTTCGCCTGCTTACCCTTGCCGATCTCCACCGAGTTCGCAGTCCCGAGGGCCTTCTCGGCATCTTCCTTGCGCATCTTGTCGCGGATCCCCTCGAGCGATCGGGCAACCTCGAGTGCGTCGCGATTTCTGTCCTCAAATGCCTTCTTGTAGCCTTCAGCGATGTCGAAGTAGCGCACACCCAGGAGGTGGCCCGTCACCGGGTCCTTCTGCATTGAGTAAACCTTCTCAAGCGTCTTGAGGCTGTTTTCCTTGTCCCCCTTCAGAAGGTAGGCATTTGCAAGACCACGGTACGTGGTCACGCTGTCGGGAAGTACCGCGATTGCATTGGTAAAGGATTCGATTGCCTTGTCGCAATATGCGGTCGAGTCTTTCCCCTTCTGGAGATCGATGACTCCCTGGTTGAAGAACTGTGCCCAAAAGTGCAAGCGTGTATCGCTGATGTCCTTCTGAAACTGGTTCGTGAGAGCAAGGGAGTTCTTGAACGAAGTGTTCATCCCTGCATAGTCCTTAAGCTCCGCATCCACCCGCCCGAGCAAGTACCATGCCTCGGCATCCTGCGGATTCTTCTCAACCTCTTTCTGGAGGCTCTTTGCCGCATTTGGCCAGTCCTGGCGCTGCATATAGAGGCGGGCGCTCGTCAGCTCAGCAGATGAACACTGAAAGCCAACAGTGGCGAACCCGTAGAGCAGCGCCGCGATGATGAAAAGCAAAAGTGAAGTCCGTTTCATTGCCCTCTTGCTCCTCTTGTCTTCGAAAGTGGGTGGCTGAAGAAAAGTAGTTAAATGTAGTAGATTCGAGTGACAATGTCAAAGAAGCTGACCGCTTCTACATTTCCGGCACGCTTCGAGGGAACTTCCTTGCTCCAAACCAGCATCCCGTGAATTGGGGATAGGTTTCCTCCTCATTGACTTTTCATCCGGTCCTTCGTAATTTACGAATGCACGTTCAGTTACAAATCCGGAGTGCGCGGGCTTCTGCCCACGTGGCCCTTTTCGCTTGTTTTTTTCGTTCATTCGATTCCATACAGAATCAGTGACACAATAGTCCGGAGGATTCCATGGCGACGCTCAAAGAGAAGCTATCAGCAACGCTCCCCTCCATCCGGGAGGAAATCCGAAGTCTGGTAAAAGAGCATGGCAGCAAGGTCATCTCCGAAGTCACCATTGAGCAGGCTTACGGCGGCATGCGCGGGGTCAAATCTCTCGTCTGCGACACCTCGGCCGTCGATAACAACAGGGGCGTGATCATTCGCGGCATCCACATCAGCGAGCTTACGAACAGGATCCCCGAAGAGATCCTCTTCCTCCTCCTCACCGGCGAACTCCCCGATGCAGCGAGTCTCGAGGCCCTGAAGGCTGACCTTCGGAAGAGAGCCTCCCTCCCCTCCTACGTGTGGGACGTGCTCCGTGCAATGCCGAAGGATTCGCACCCGATGACAATGTTCAGCACCGGCATCCTTGTGATGGAAAAGGAATCCGCGTTCAGGAAGCGGTACGACCAAGGGATGAAGAAGGAAGACTACTGGGAACCGATGCTGGAAGACACCCTCACGCTCGCCGCCCGCGCCCCCGTCCTCGCCGCTGGAATCTACCGCATGAGGTACAACAAAGGGGGCATCATTCCGCCCGATCCAAATCTTGACCTCGGTGCGAACTTTGCCCACATGCTGGGCACGCCCGATCCGACCGGGACATTCGCCGATCTTATGAGGCTCTACCTTGTCCTTCACAGCGACCACGAGAGTGGAAACGTGAGCGCAATGACAACGCACACCGTTGCCTCCGCGCTCTCGGACCTATACTACGCTGTTTCGGCCGGACTCGACGGGCTCGCCGGTCCGCTCCATGGTCTCGCAAATCAGGAATGCCTGAAGTGGATTCTCATGGTAAGGAAGCGCTTCCACGGCACGCCGACGGACGAGGAGCTCCACAAGTTCGCGTGGGACACACTGCAGAGCGGTAAGGTGATCCCGGGCTACGGTCACGCCGTTCTTCGTCAGACGGACCCGCGCTTCACGGCATTCGTGGAGTTCGGGAAGAAAGTCTGCCCGGACGACGAAGTTTTCCAGATTGTCGAGAAGGTATTTAGGATTGTCCCGCCCATTCTTGTCGAGCAGGGGAAGGCGAAAGATCCCTGGCCGAACGTTGATGCCGGTTCCGGTTCCCTCCTGTGGCACTTCGGACTCACGGAGTTCGACTACTACACCGTCCTCTTCGGCGTCTCGCGAATCCTCGGCGTTGCGAGTCAGGCCGTGGTCTCACGCGCCATCGGCTCAGCCATCGTGCGGCCGAAGTCCGTCACAACGAAGTGGCTGAAGGAGTTCGCCGCGAAAGCGTAAGGAGCTCCTGACACGGGGAGCGGTTGGCCTGCGGCGGAGCTATGGGCTCGCCCTCGGCCGAGTCGCTCATCCCTTCGAGTACAACTAAACCAGGATACACGGCAATGGGCCTGAATATCACGCAGAAGATCATCAAGTTCCACCTTCTCTCAGGGAAGATGATCCCCGGAGAGGAAGTCGGTATCCATGTCGACCAGACACTCACACAGGACGCCACGGGGACGATGGCGTATCTCCAGTTCGAGGCGATGGGGCTCGAACGCGTGAAGACAAAGCTCTCTGCGTCCTACGTCGACCACAACATGCTCCAGACCGGATTTGAGAATGCAGATGATCATCTCTACCTGCAGAGCGTCGCGGCGCGGTACGGCATCATCTTCTCAAAACCGGGGAACGGGATCTGCCACCAGGTCCACCTCGAACGCTTCGTCGTGCCCGGCCAGACACTCCTCGGTTCCGACAGCCACACGCCGACCGCCGGCGGAGCAGGCATGCTTGCCATCGGCGTCGGCGGACTTGACGTCGCTGTCGCAATGGGCGGAGGCCCGTTCCACTTCATCATGCCGAAGATCGTCGGCGTGAAGCTGTCCGGGAAGCTGCAGCCGTGGGTCACGGCAAAGGACATCATCCTCGAGCTCCTGCGCCGTCTCAGCGTGAAGGGGGGCCTCGGCAGGATATTCGAGTTCTTCGGTCCCGGCGTTGCATCACTCACGGTCCCAGAGCGCGGCACCATCACCAACATGGGCGCTGAGCTTGGCGCAACAACATCGGTCTTTCCTTCCGATGAAAGGACGAAGGAGTTCTTTACTGCACAGGGGCGCGCGAAATCATGGAGGCGCCTCGAAGCGGATGCAACGGCTGCGTACGATGAGCTCATCGAGATTGACCTCGGCAGGCTCGAGCCCCTCATCGCACAGCCGTCGAGTCCTGACAACGTGGTAAAGGTGAAAGATATCGCCGGACTCCCTGTCCAGCAGGTCCTCGTCGGCACGTGTAACAACTCCAGCTACCGTGAGCTCATGACGGTCGCCGCCGTGCTGAAGGGGAAGAAAGTGAATCCTCATGTCAGCTTCGGCGTCGCACCTGGCTCTCGCCAGGTGCTCGAGATGATCTCGGAGAACGGTGCACTCGGGGAGATCGTCAGAGCCGGTGCTCGAGTCCTGGAGAGCGCATGCGGATTCTGTATCGGTATGGGGCAGGTGCCGCCAACCAACGGCGTGAGCCTCCGCAGTGGCAACCGGAACTTTCTAGGCCGCAGCGGGATGCCCAATGACAAGGTGTACCTCTGCAGTCCGGAGGTCGCGGTGGCTTCAGCGCTCAAGGGGAAAATCACCGACCCGCGGAAGTTAGGAAACTATCCGCGCATCGCGATGCCGAAACACTTCGAGACGGATGATGTACTCCTCGTGAAGCCGCCGAAGAACGGAGCAAAGGTGGAGGTCATCAGGGGGCCAAACATCGCCCCGCTGCCCCGCTTTGATCCTCTTCCCGAACAACTTGCGGGGGAGGTTCTCCTCAAGGTGGGAGACAATATTACGACCGACCATATCATGCCGGCAGGTGCACAGGTGCTGCCGCTCCGGAGCAACATCCCCAAGATCTCCGAGTATGTCTACTACAGGGTTGACGCCGGTTTCGTGAAGCGGGCGAAGGAGAAACAGGGGGGCTTTATCGTCGGCGGCGAGAACTACGGGCAGGGATCATCCCGTGAACACGCCGCGCTCGCACCGAAGTACCTCGGCATCAAGGGGTTGCTTGTGAAGTCATTCGCGAGAATCCACAGGGCGAACCTTGTGAATTTTGGGATCCTACCGATGCTCTTCGTAGATCCGTCCGACT
>PEWR01000019.1:7124-9797 GCA_002779395.1 Ignavibacteriales bacterium CG07_land_8_20_14_0_80_59_12 | reverse complement strand
TGGCCGAACCAGAAGGGGTGGTCGTTCAGCGCGTGGTGGACGATTCCCCCGCGAAAGATGCCGGAATTGAACAAGGAGATGTGATTCTGAAGGCGGACGGCAAGAAGATCAACGAGCCGAACACGCTGCAGGTACTCACCGCAAGCAGAAAACCGGGTGACGCCATGGTTCTGACCGTCTTTCGGAACGGGAGGACATTCGATAAGAAGGTGACCCTCCGGCCGCGCTCAAAGGAAGAAGTTGTCGCTGAAAGGGGCAAATCTGAGACCCCCACCGACGAAAATGCCTCAACTGCGACCATAAGGCCGCTTGGCATAAGCGTTTCGAACCTCACTCCTGATACGAAGAAGAAATACGATGTCTCCCAGGGTGTCCTGGTGACTGACGTGGACGCTGCAGGCCCTGCAGCTTCACGAGGGATCAGGGAAGGGGATGTGATCCTTGACGTGGACCGGAAGCCGATAAAGTCGGTCGGGGAGTTCCAGAGGATGGTTCGGGAACAAAAGTCGGGTGACTCGTTGTTGTTGAAAGTGAAGGGTTCTGACAAGACAACGAGGCTGGTTGCAGTAGAGCTTCAGTAAAAATCCCTCCTCCTAATCCTCCATGCCTCCTTCACCGTGCCGGGGACGTCCGTTCCCGGCACGGTGGTCTTTCCATCTCGCTGTTAATCGCTCAGCGCGAGATGCCCGCGTCGACGGCGTCGCTGATAAACTGCATGATCCTCTCTTTGAATACCGGACGGTCGAACGCGCATGCGTGGTCGCGGATACGCGCAGGGCAGAACTCCATCCGCTCGAGCTCGTTCACCGCTGCGACGAGCGACGGCACCGTCTGTTCATCGAAGAACACACCGGTCCGATTCTCTCCTTCACCGATAACGGTCTCAAGCGCGCCGCCGGCGCCGTAAGCAACCACCGGTTTCCCCGTTGCCATCGCCTCGAGCGGGACGATCCCGAAGTCTTCGCGAGCCGGGAAAATAAGGGCGCGGCAGCGGGCGTAATACCGCGATAAAATCGCATCGACCTGCCAGCCGACAAATTCAATCGTCGGCCCCGCCATCTTCTTCAGGCGGGCGAGCTCCGGCCCGTGCCCGACGACGACGAGACGCTTCTTCATCGCATTGAAGGCCTCCACTGCAAGATCAACTCGCTTGTAGGGGACAAGCGCGCTCACGACGAGATAGTAGCCGTCCTCCTTCTCAGAGAGGGGAAACTGCGAGATGTCGACGGGCGGGTGTATGACTGTCGCGTCCCTGTTGTAGTACCGTCGGATGCGGCTCCGGACGTAGGCGGAGTTTGCGACGAACCGGTCCACGCGGGGAGAGCTGGCGAAGTCCCACTGACGGAGGTAGGAGGCCGCGTAAGAGATGAGCCTGTGCTTCAGCTTTCCGACGTGGCGGACACTGAAGTAATCCTCGAACATATCCCACACGTACCGCATTGGTGTGTGGAGATACGCGACATGAAACGCATCGGGCCCGGGGATGATTCCTTTTGCGACGCAGTGGCTCGAGGAGATGATCAGCTCAAAATCCTGGATGTTGAGATCCTCGATGGCCGCCGGAAATAGGGGAAGGTACTGGCGATAGTGCTTTGTTGCCAGCGGTGCGTTCTGGATGAAGGAGGTCCTGATCTCGTGCCGCTCGATCGTCGGCGATGTGCTTCCCGGCACGTGGAGGAGTGTAAATATGGGGGCATCGGGAAAAAGCTCCGCAAGGACTTCAAGGACTTTTTCCCCGCCCCTCATTCCCGTGAGCCAATCATGAACGAGGGCGGCACGCATCACTGAAGAGACCCCCAGAGGAAACTTCGGTAGAGAGACTGTCGGCGGTGGGCCGACATGGGAATCTAATGCAATCGGGGAGGAATTCCAAAAACAAAAAACCCATCACTGGGTAGCGACGGGTTCGGGAACTGCTGCCGAGAGGCGATCCTACGAAACCTCAGAGGTGATCCGCTGAGAGCGCCTGAGAGCTTTCGCCCTTTTCATGCGCTTCTTCACTGAAGGTTTCGAAAAGAAAGCCCGCTTCTTGAACTCCTTCAGTACGCCGGAACGCTCGTACTTCTTTTTAAAGCGCCTCAGCGCGCGATCGATTGATTCGTTCTCCTGAATCACGATGCCAACCAAGTATCCTCACCTCCTTATTCCAGCGTTTGATTTATTGCAGTACTCTCCACGAGCCGACGCTCGCCATTCTTTTCAAACTTCACCACGATCGCATGCCACCCGTTCGATGCCCGCTCCTTTGACATCACCCGGCCGATATCGTCCCAGTCCCTGTGGTAGATGATGTCGCCGACGGTGTATTCTTTTTCAGGGGAGTAAGGGGTGGATTCGGAGAGATCGAGTTTCTTTGACTGCGTGGCAGTCTGAGGCTGGGAGAGGTCGAAAAGCATGGAGTGCTTGCAGCGTGTGCACCGGTACCAGACCTTGTCGGGATTGCTGTTCATCTCCCCGACAAACTCCATGCGAGCCTCCCGGCCGCAAAACGTACAAAATCCTAAGGTATACTTTCGCCGTGCCATCTGATTCAACCCGCCTTTGCCATTCCTCGTACCGCCTTCTACGGGGGGTTTGTGTCTCTATCCCGTTCATGTTTCACCCTGTAGACGGCGAAACGTGGTCAGTGGCCGCCGTGGAAGAACAAACATGAAACGGCACAACACCTAATCA
>PEWR01000019.1:0-7084 GCA_002779395.1 Ignavibacteriales bacterium CG07_land_8_20_14_0_80_59_12 | reverse complement strand
GTTACCCCTCCCCCGACGTGCCCCCGGATCTCCTCGACCGAATCCCCTCCGCACTTCTCGAGGAATGCATTCCCAATCACCGGGGCGACCACTGATTCGGCTACCACCGCTGCCGCCGGGACGGCGCACAAGTCCGATCGCTCGCGCCGCGCTTCGACGCCCCTCCCCGTCTTCAGGTCGATGCTGTGGAGCGGCCGCATGAGCGTGGGGATGGGCTTCATGGCTCCGCGCAGGATGATGAGCTCGCCGTTGGAGATTCCCCCTTCAAGGCCTCCAGCACGGTTCGTCTTTCGGAAGACTTTGCCCTTGCGGTCGATGAAAATCTCGTCGTGGACGGCGGAGCCGAAGCGGTGAGCGTTCTCAAATGCTTCGCCTATTTCGACCCCTTTCACGGCGGGGATGGACAGGACAGCCTGGCCGAGAAGTCCGTCGAGCCGCCGGTCCCAGTGGACGAAGGTCCCGAGCCCGTCCGGCACGCCGCTCACGATCACTTCGAAGATTCCGCCGACCGTGTCACCAAGCTTCTTTGCACTCCGGATTTCTGCCACCGCTCGTGCGGCGACCCGTTCATCGATGATGCGGACCTCCGAATCATCCGCCCGCTCCGTGATTTTGTATGCCCCACACGAGGCCCTGAGAAAGGACTTCAGTCTCTTCTGCAACGACTTGGCCGCTGCCGGGGTGTATGCCGCCCTGCCGATGGAGAGGACGTGGCTTCCGATATACATACCGAAGGTCTCGAGAAGCTTCCGTGCGATGCTCCCGACGGCGACACGCATTGCCGTTTCACGTGCGCTCGAACGCTCGATGCTGTTGCGCAGATCATTGTACCTGTACTTCATGGCGCCAGCGAGGTCGGCATGCCCCGGGCGTGGGATGGAGACGGTCGGGATAGCGAGCCCTCTTGATGGCGGTCCTTCGACGGCGAGGATCTCCCTCCAGCCGCTCGCCTCCGATTCCCAGTCGCGGTTCCGCACAACGAGCGTAATGGGTGCACCGGTTGTCACTCCGAACCGGACGCCCGAGAGGATCTCCACTTCATCCTGCTCGATATTCATCCGCGCTCCACGGCCGTACCCTTGCTGCCGCCGCCGGAGCTGATGGCTGATGTAATCCGCGGAGATCTCGAGTCCGGCTGGCACACCCTCAACGATTCCGGCCAGCGCCCTGCCGTGCGATTCACCTGCAGTAAGGTAGCGGAGCATGTGGTCTCTCCCTCTTCAATGAGTTCTACGGGATCTCGATGAACACAAGCCGCGTGGAGTTGTCCGTCCCCTTCACGCGGAGCATCGTTGCGCTTCCTGACCTCTTCCCTATCAGGATCCTCTCCGCATCGGCGACGGACGTCACTGCTTGCCGGTCCATCTCGAGGATGATATCCCCCTCCCTGAGCCCGCGCCGTGCGGCGGGACCCGAGGGATCGACTTCCGTTACAAGGACACCGTGGTTGACACTCCGGCTCGAACGCATTGATCCGCTCAGCAAGCTGATCCCGAAGCCGAGTTCCGAAAACGAAGCGTTATTGGATCCCGGCCGGTCCGGTTGTACCCCGCCGCTTTCTTCGCCGGATGATTGCGCTGTATCATCCGGTCCCTTCCGCGCGCGGAGCGTGACCTCCCGGTCGAATCTCTTTCCATCGCGGTAGACGGTTACTGTAACCCGGTCGCCGGGACGCTTTGTGGAAACATAGGCCTGCAGCTCGTTCGGTTCGTTCACAGGCTTCCCGTCAACCTTGAGGATCACATCCCCCTCACGGAGCCCGGCGGCCTTTGCCGAACCTCCTTCGACGAGCCGGTAAACGAGAACTCCCTGCGGCTTCTCGAGGCCAAGTGATTTTGCCATGACTCCGTCGACCGGCTGGATCTGCACCCCGATGTAACCGCGGCTTACCTTGCCTGACCGGATCAGCTCCTCCGCGACGCTCTTCGCAAGGTTGATCGGGATGGCAAAGCCGTACCCCTGGAACCCGTATGTCGTCGTTGCGATCGCGCTGTTGACCCCAATCACTTCTCCCCGGAGGTTCACGAGAGCCCCGCCGCTGTTACCCGGATTGATCGCAGCATCTGTCTGGATGAAGTCCTCGACCCCGTAGCCCTGATCGTCCCCGATCACGCCGAGGTTGCCGCGGGCGAGAGCACTGACGATCCCGTGCGTGACAGTGGAGTAGAGGTTAAAGGGGTTCCCTATGGCGAGGACCCACTGCCCAACACGGAGTGAGTCAGAGTTCCCCAGGACCGCCGCCGGCAAGCCGGACGCATCGATTTTGATGACAGCCAGGTCCGTCAAAGGGTCTGTCCCGATCAGCCTGGCCTTCAACTGGCGTTTGTCATACAAGACCACGGTGATCTTGTCCCGGTCCGCGTCCGTGACGACGTGATTGTTCGTGAGGATGTAGCCGCCGGTCGTGACGATGACGCCGGAGCCGCTCCCTTCCTGCGGCTTCGGTTTCGGGACCTCGAAATGGAAAAACCACTCGAAACCGCGGGGCCTCTCCTGCGGCCGGGTCGTCACGCGCACGCTCACCACGGCGGGGGTAACGGCCTTTGCGACCGCGATGAAACGTCCCTCGCCCAGCGGTGTGTCGCCCAGGCTCCCGAGCGTGGATGGGTCTGCGCCGAGCCGGACGTCGCTTCCAGCAAAACCGGAATCGACCCCTCGGAAGTTCGTCACGAGCAAGACACCGAAAACAATTCCGATGCCCACAAGAAGAACTCCAGTAAGCAACGATCTCTTTGTAAGGTGCATGTGATCTATCTCCTCATGTGCAAATCCTGGGACGCGGATCCGGCGGCGGAGTTTTTTCGCCTCTGCTTCGAGGCAGGGGGCCGGTCGAGCTCGTCGACGTGGTAGCGAAGGAAATGGGAAAGCAGTGCGTCAATCTCGTTTGAGACCGGCAGGGTGAAGCGGATGTGCGCCGCCGCGACTCCTTCTTCCTTGAGATGCTGAAGTGAACGTACCGCCCCCGGGGAGACTTTCGTACCGGCGGCGTGCTCGCTGGAACATTCCGGCCCCGTGAAGCCTCCGAGGACCGGACTAAAGATAAACCCTCCTGGCTTCCCTCCACCGAAGCGGAGCGGCTCGCCGCAGTGGATGCAGCCCTCGAACTGAAGGGCAAACCCGAGCGATTCGGCAAATGCGATCTCGAATGCGAACAACACTGGCTCAAAATGGGTACGCTCACACTTGAGCTGGGCTAGGGCTTCTCGAAGGAGTTCGTAGAGTCTCAGGTTCGGCTCCCCGTCGTGAAGGGAACGATCGACGAGCTCGATGATCTGCCATGCCGTCGATATTGCCTCGTAGCTTTCTTTCAGGGAGAGATACGGGTCAAGGATGTCGGCCTGCGCGAGAGTCAGGAGGCTCCGCCCTTCCCGGTAAGAGAAGACGATCGTGTCGCACGTCAGCGCGTCGAGCGACGCCCCTCCGTATCCTCCTTTCTGTCTGCGGATCCCCTTTGCCAGGACTCGGATCTTCCCGTAGTCGCGCGTGTAGAGGGTGGCAATCTTGCTCGTCTCGCGGTAGTTCATTGTCCTGAGAACGATTGCCTCTGTCTTCACAAGCGGCATGAGAACCACGAATAGAATGCAACGACGAATGACACGAAAGAAACCACGAGAAGGCACGAATACGGATCTAAGGGCAAAAGACGAAAACGCAAGCGCGGATGACGCGGAAGAAACCGCGAAAAAGACGCGTGTAAGGATTCTATGTCACAAAGAGACTAAGACACATGTGCCGCTGTCTTCATGTCAAAACACATGGTCTGATCGTAGGGGCGATTCACGAATCGCCCTTTTCGTCTTCCATGAGCTTCCTTAACGACTCCTCGTAAGGCGGATGGACAACGCCGCCGTCCGTGATGATCGCAGTGATGAGGTCCGCCGGTGTCATGTCGAACGCAGGCGCATAGACCGCCGTTCCCTTGGGCGCCACTGCAACGCCGCAGGAGCCGTTACGAATGGTCGTGATCTCATCCGCTCCCCGCTCCTCGATCGGTATCTCCTTTCCGCTTGCAGCGGATGCATCGACGGTGGTGAGGGGTGCCGCAACAAAGAAAGGGATCCGATGATAAAGGGCCGCGAGCGCCACCGAATATGTTCCGACCTTGTTCACCGTGTCTCCGTTCATCGCGATCCGGTCTGCCCCGACTATCACGGCATTCACGCGCCCCTGTTGCATGAGAAAAGCGCCCATCCCGTCTGTTATCAGCGTATGCGGGATGCTTAGTCTTCTCAATTCCCACGTTGTAAGGCGTGCGCCTTGCAGAAGCGGCCGCGTCTCATCGACGAAGACGTGGAGATGCTTCCCGCGCTCAGCCGCCGTCCGAATCACGTTGAGCGCCGTGCCGTCTCCGGCGGTTGCGAGTGCGCCGGTATTGCAGTGTGTAAGAATGTCCCATCCGTCCTTCAAAAGAGGCGCGCCGTTCTCACCGATTGCACGACATCGCTCTTCATCATCGTGGAGTATCTCCTGTGCTCTCTGCACCATTCTTTCAGCAATGAGCTCCGGGGGTTCATTCGAGCTGCTCGAGAGGACGAGGCACATCCGGTCGAGTGCCCACCGAAGGTTGACCGCTGTAGGCCGTGCCGTGCGGATATCGTCGACCACCTTCTTAAGTTCGGCCGTGAAGTACACACTGGAAAGACGGGCGAATTCCCGAGCGGCGAGTGCGGCGGCAAATGCACCTGCAACGCCGATGGCGGGGGCACCGCGGATGGCGAGTCGCTTGATCGCCTGCACCACATCGCGGTAATCTGTAGTCTCAATGACGGATTCTTCGAGCGGGAGTTTTGTCTGGTCGATGTAGCGAAGAGAAGTTCCGGTCCAGGTAAGCGCGCGCAGCATCACGCGATTTCAACCTCGTCAAAACGGGACAGCTCGCGAAACTCGCGGAACCGATCCTGCACTTTCAGATAGCTCAGGTCCTGCAAACCGGCGATCCCGAACTCCTCCACGCAGAACGAGGCCATTGTGCTCCCGTAGATGACGGCGCGCTTCAAGTTCTCGTCTGAGAGGTCGTCGGTTCTCGCCAGCCATCCGATGAACCCTCCGGCGAACGAATCGCCTGCGCCGGTGGGATCGTGGATGTTCTCGAGCGGGTACGCCGGTGCGGAGAAGATCGTCGACTCGGTCACGAGGAGGGCGCCGTGTTCGCCCTTTTTCACGATGACGATGGATGGGCCGAACCCCATCATGATCTTTGCCGCCTTGATGAGGTTCGGTTCCTTCGTAAGAAGTCGCGCCTCCGACTCGTTGACAACAAGGACATCCATCCGCTTCAGAGTTTCAAGCAACTCGTCCCGCTTCCTCTCGATCCAGAAGTTCATCGTGTCGCCGAGGACGAGCCGCGGCTTCTCAATCTGGTCGAGGACCTTCAACTGCAGGACCGGGTCGATGTTTCCGAGGCAAACGTATGGGGTTTTCCGGTACGTCGGAGGGATGACCGGATCGAAGGACTCGAAAACGTTCAGCTCGGTCTTGATCGTGTCCCGCACGTTGAGGTCGTAGTGGTACCGGCCGTGCCATCGGAATGTGCGGCCCCCCTGTACGACCTGAAGCCCTTCAAGATCGACCTGCCGCTCCTCAAGCTCGGCGAGTCCTTCTCTCGGGAAGTCCTCGCCAATAACGCCTACGATGCGGACCGGCGTGTCAAAATAGCTTGCTGCAAGAGAGACATAGACCGCAGAGCCGCCCGGTGCCGCCGTGGCCCGCCCGAAGGGGGTTTCGATATCATCCAGCGCAAGCGATCCGACAACAAGAAGACTCATCCCGAATCCTCGTCGATCTGTAGGAGTAGAAGACTGTTCCGGTCGATCAGGGGGCGGTGAGCGCCAACCTCATCACTTCCTTCGCGGCTGCTCTGTGCAGGGAGGAAGTCCCGCGACGGCACAACGAACATCTTACGAAAAAAGGGCCTCCGAATCAAGGCTGCGGACGGCACCCCTTGCGCTGCAGAGCGTGTTTTCATAGATTTCAATTGATGAAGTCGGCTGCGCAGATCGATCTGGTCGGCCTTGGGCTCGACGAGATGGAGGAGTTGAGTGAAGAGTTGGGCGAGCCCCGGTATCGGGGTCGGCAGCTTTTCTCCTGGGTCTATGCCCACCGCACTCCCTCCTTCGATGAGATGAGAAACCTCCCCCGGCAATTCCGCGAGAAGCTGGAGCACACTGCCCGCCTCTCGGGCCTGCCGCTCGTCACTTCGTTCAGGAGCGCTACTGATTCGACGACGAAGCTCCTCTTTGAGCTCCCCGATCTCTACCGCATCGAGAGCGTCATCATCCCGCCGCATTCCGCCTTCTGGCCCGCTGCCCCGGCCGACGACGGTGAGCCTGAGGAAGGGCGGCGCCTCACACTCTGCGTGAGCACGCAGGTGGGATGCCCGCTCGGCTGCAGTTTCTGTGCCACCGGGACGATGGGATTCCACCGGAACCTCACTGCCGGGGAAATCGTTCAACAGATCCTGGCGGCTGAACGGGTTGCCGGCAGGCACATCACAAACGTTGTCTACATGGGGATGGGAGAACCGCTCCTCAACTACGACAATGTGGTGAAATCTGCCGCCATACTCACCACCGAGGGCGGGCTGGAAATCAGCGCCAGGCATATCACCGTCTCCACCGTTGGCTACCCCGATCGGATCATCCGGCTGGCGGGGGAATCGGTCAAGGTCAAGCTCGCACTTTCGTTCCACAGTGCCGACAACGCAGTCCGTGGCCGCCTCATGCCGATCGGCCGAAAATACTCGGTTGAGGCTCTTCGTGATGCACTGCAGGAGTACTACCGCCGCACCCGCCGGAGAGTCACCCTCGAGTACATTATGCTCAAGGGGATCAACGACCGCGAGGAGGATGCGCGCACCCTCGGTGCATTCTCACGGAGCGTGCCGAGCAAAGTGAACTTGATTCCGTTCCATCCGATTGACTTTGCGGGTGTCACGGGGTTTGCCGCGGCGCTCCAAACCACTCCGCCGGAGAGAATCGAACGCTTCGCGGAGAGGCTTCGCTCGGCGGGACTCACCGTCATGATTCGCGCAAGCGCCGGCGAGGATATCAACGCCGCCTGCGGTCAACTCGCGGTGACAGAAAAG
>PEWR01000067.1 GCA_002779395.1 Ignavibacteriales bacterium CG07_land_8_20_14_0_80_59_12 | reverse complement strand
TCGCGCGTCTACATCTTCCTCGTCGGAATCCTCACGGCCCTCATCACGATCAGTGTTTTCCACTGGGCCCTCGACAACCGGCCGAGCCCGGGAAACTATACGGCGATGACAATGTTCCTTTCGACACTCATTGCCGCGCGGCTCTTCAACTCGCTCAACTGCCGTTCGACGACACTCTCGATTTTCAGGCTGGGATTCTTCTCGAACCGCTGGCTTCTCTACGGCGCCGCCAGCGCTATCGCGCTGACGCTCATGATTATCTATGTCCCTACGCTCAATGCACCATTCATGACGGCGCCGCTCTCCTGGAAGGATCTTCTCCTCACGTTTGCGGCGGGCTCGATTGTCTGGATCACGGTCGAGATAGCAAAGTTGGTCAGCCGGGTCTTCGAGAAACCCCACGTCCCCACGCTCCACTGATCGCCGTCCCTCTGGCTCATGACCGTCTCTCCGCCTCCCGGTCGAAGACTTCTCAGTCGGAGACCTCTCGGTCAGTTACCCGGCGGAGTACACAAAGCATCTCTTCGTGGATCAGAGCGTTGCTCGAGACAACCTGTCGTCGGTAGATGCTGAACTGTTCCCCGGCGAAGTCGGTGAGCCGTCCCCCCGCCTCCGCGACGCAGAGCGCCGCCGCGGCCATATCCCACGGATTTAGGTTCACTTCCCAGAAACCGTCAAGTCGTCCGGCCGCAACGTAGGCAAGGTCGAGTGCCGCTGAGCCGAGTCTTCGGACCGCCTGCGCCTCCTTCAGGAAGTCGATGAAATGCTCGATGCAGTGATCCGGGTTTTCGCGGACGTTGTAGGGGAAGCCCGTAGCCAGGAGGCTGCGGGCGAGATCGGAGACGCCCGTCACGCGGAGCCGCTTCCCGTTGAGGAACGCTCCTTTCCCTTTTTCGGCGGTGAAAAGCTCATCGAGGTTCGGGTCGTAGACCACACCGGCGATGACCTCACCCTCATGTTCCACGGCGATCGAGACACTGAAGACGGGGAAGCCGTGGGTGTAGTTCGTTGTGCCGTCAAGCGGGTCGATTATCCATTTGAAAGGAGAGCTGGTTTCGCGCCCGCCTCCTTCCTCGGCGAGGACCTGGTGGCCCGGGTACCTCGCGCAGATCCTCTCGATGATCATCGCCTCCGACTGCTTGTCCACGTTCGTGACAAGGTTCGTCGGGAGCCCTGCCTTTTCATGGACCTCGCGGATCTTGCCGACGTTCTCCCTGAGGAACGCCCCTGCTTCCTTCGCAATATCGATGGCGGTCTCTATCATGGTTTCCTTCCTACGGAACGACGATTGACAAGAAAAATTGAACCACGGATCACACGAAAGAAAGACGGATGTACACAGATGAAAACGTTACAGAAGAGAGACTCTTGATCAGAATTGCGGCCGCTTCCGGTATTTCCGTCTTGGTCCGAGATCGCTATTCGCGTTCATCCGTCTCTTTCCGTGTCATCGGTGGCTGCTTGTACCTTGGATCAGTCCCATGGTCAAATTACGAAAACGCTTACGCTGAAGCCATAGTTGCGGCCAACCGTGGAATTGAGTAGTTTGAGTGAACTGGGATACGCTCGTGTCCCATGACCGACGACATTGGAGACATCTCCATGGTTTCGCCCCTGCACCTCCTCGCGGCAGCGGCACTGTTCATTCCTCCCGCCGCACCGAACGACAGCGCGGAAAGCTCTCGCCGGATGAACGCCCTGCCCCACAGTCACTCCGCCTTTTCAATCGTCGACAGCATGGCGATCACTGTCCGGGGAGTGCCGCGCGGCTTCTCGTTTACTGACAAGGATTCCGGGTGGTTCTACGGCGAAACGAACTCCGAGGCGCGGAATGCGTGGCATGGCTGGTTCATCAACGGCCGGAAGGTTTTGTCCGATTACCGTCTCCATGTTGACGGATCGCCACTCAAGCGCGACTCCTCCACCGTCGTGCGTGTCTTCCCGCACATGCTCGAACGCCGTTACTCGAACGGCATCATCGAGGAGTTCTTCCTCCCTGACCGCTGCGACGAGTTTCTCCTTCGGATTGTCTTTCCTGATGAAGCGCCCCACGAAGTCGCCATTCAGCCCTTGTTCGACTCGCAAATCCCGGACCTTCGTTCCCGCATCCATTTCGCAGACGGAATCCTCTTCGTAGACCGGGCTTCACAGATAGGCATGAACGAAAGTTCCTCCTCCGGGCCGGGGGCGCGCGGCAGCTCCCCAGGATGGATCGCCCTCGGCGCCTCAGGGATAGCGAGGTTCGCGCCGAACGACTCGGGGCTGTCGATGCCGCCGGGGAATCCGTACCAGGCGCTTCCACCGCTCGTCGGCAAAGGGACCGGCCACATCGAGATTGCCGTAGCGGCGGGTTGGACGAAGGAGGAATCGGCCTCGCGCGTCCGTGAAGGGGTTGTATCCTTCCACTCTCTCCTGGACGCAAAACGATCACGACTCGATGATCTTTTCGCACGGTCGGATGCGAGCTTCCCATACCGGCCTGAGCTTGAGCGCGCCCTTCGCTGGGCCCGGGTTTCGATCGATGCGCTCATCATGAACCAGAGGGGGATCGGCATTTTCGCGGGACTGCCATGGTTCGACAACTACTGGGGGCGCGATACGTTCATTTCTCTTCCGGGGGCAACGCTCGTCACGGGAGATTTCTCCACCGCACGCGCGGTTCTCCGCGACTATGCACGCTTTCAGGAACGTGACTCCGCGAGCTCGAACTACGGCCGCATCCCGAACCAGGTGACTCCGCTCTCGATCTCGTACAACACGGCGGATGCGACTCCGTGGTTCGTGATTTCTCTCGCAGAATACGTGCGGCGCTCAGGCGACACCGCTCTTGCTCGCGATCTCTATGCGGTCGTCGTCCGGGCAATGAAAGGAACGCTCCGTCATCACTCAGACCCAAGCGGTTTTCTCACGCACGGAAACGCCGAGACGTGGATGGACGCGGTCGGACCGGACGGTCCGTGGTCCCCGCGGGGGAACCGCGCCGTCGACATCCAGTGGCTCTGGTACGAACAGATGAGCTCGAGCGCCGCCATCGCCCGCCTCCTCGGCGACAGTGCACATGATGCAGCGTGGACGGAGCTTGCCGGGAAGCTTCGCTCAAACTTCCTCCGTCATTTCGTTGACACGAAGGCCGGGGGGCTCTATGACCACCTCAAGCCCGATGGGACGCCGTCGAGGGATCTCCGGCCGAATCAAATGTTCGCTCTCCCGCTCCTGCGGGAAGATATCGCTGCCGGCGTGACCCGGACCGTCGTTGGAAAGCTCACGTACCCGTACGGTGTGGCGTCGCTGTGGCAGGGCGATCCCAACTTCCACCCGTACCATCACGAGGAGCAGGCATACGTGCCCGATGCGGCATACCACAACGGGACGGTCTGGCTCTGGCTTGCAGGCACGGTCATTGACGGTCTCGTGACGTTTGGCCGGGAGGACCTTGCGGCTCAGCTCATCGAATGGATGGTCCACGACATATGTGACCGCGGTGCAGTCGGGACACTCAGCGAGCTCCTCGATGCGCTCCCGCGCCCTGGGAGAAGCGAGACCGCCCTGTCGGGTACATTCTCGCAAGCGTGGAGCCTTGCGGAATTCATCCGCGTCATGTACGAGGATTTCTTCGGTGTCCATCCCGATTTGCTGCATAGGCGAATTGACTTCGCCCCTCATCTCACTGAAGCGATGGAAGATGTCACGTTCACCATGCCGGTCGCCGGAGGCACGATCACGTTCACCAAGCACGGAAACAGCTGGTTTATCACATCTGGCGCGCGCGAACGGCTCGATGTCCACTTCTCGCTTCGTTCGGCTGCCTGGGGGCAGCTCCAGCTTGATGGCATTGCACCCCTCCCCGCAGGGGGCAAGCTTGTGCTGGAGACCCGGCGGAGCGGTGTCAGCGTGAACGGGAAGCTGATCCGGTCGCTGCAGAAGCGGCGGATAGCCGCGGATCTCTCCAATCTCACATTCGCAGTCCCGGCCTCATCGAGAGACTTCCCCTCGCTCCGCGGCCCTTCCTATCCCATCCTTTCGCTCGATGACGTGAAGAAGGTGGACCCTTCGGCTCGCGTGCTCTGGGACGCCTCCGACCCCGCGAGGGATGACACGGGATCGAGCGGTTATCGATATCCGTTGAACCCGGTGTTCCAACCGGGAATCCTTGACGTCACGCACTGCCGGATCGCTTCTGACTCGAGCAACCTCTACGTGGAGTTGCAGTTCCGGGACCTCGTGAATCCCGGGTGGCACCCGGAATATGGTTTCCAGTTGACATACGTCGCGCTTGCGGTCGACCGGGGAGATCAGGACGGCTCCCGCCGCGTCGGCATGAATGCACAGTACGAGTTTCCACTCGGGTTCAAGTTCCAGCGGATTCTCTACGTCGGCGGTGGAATACGGATGGATGATGCCGCAGGGAACGCGATCGCCGAGTACTGGCCGAAAGCCGGGGACGTGAGGGACCCGATCGGGAATGCGGTGGAGAAATCGTTGACTTTCTCAGTGCCGCTGAAATATATTGGAGAGAGTCCAACCAGATGGAAATTCGCCGTACTGGTCGGCGCGCAGGATGATCACGGCGGCGCGGGTCTCGGCGAGTTCCGGACCGTGTCTGACACTCCCACTGAATGGACTGGAGGAGGGAAGAAGAATCCCTCGCTTCCGAATGTCTACGATGTTCTGACCGAGTGAGAGAAAGGAGCAGCTCCCGTTTAAGATTTTCGGCATGAAGACGCTATTAAGGCTTCTCCTTCTGCTCCTCGCGTCCGGCATTGCAGCAAGAACACTCGACGCCCAGGGTTTGCAAGGAATCATCCGCGGCACAGTTACCGACAGCACGAGCGGCGCGGCCATTCCATTTGCCAACATCCGCGTCGAAGGGGGGAACATCGGTGCCGCCTGCGATGCGAAGGGGTACTACGTCCTCCCGTCTCTGCCGGTCGGCCGCTACAAGCTCACTGCGAGCATCGTCGGTTATCTTCCCGCAGCGAAGAGCGTCAACGTCGCTGCTGTCGGGATCACGCTTTGCGACTTCCACCTCACCCCATCCCCCGTTCAGCTCGGCACGGTAGAACGGCTCGGCGAAAGAAGGGAATCTCACGCCGAAACCAACGTCAGCATCGAGACAGTCGGACAGCGCGAGTTCGAGCTCACACCCGTGGCCGTCCAGCCCGACATATTCCGCACCCTCATGGCCCTTCCCGGCGTGCAGTCGACAAGCGATGTGAGCACGCAGTTCTACGTGAGGGGCGGAGGCGGAGATCAGAACCTGATCTACTTCGACGGCATGCCGGTCTATAACCCATTCCACGCACTCGGCCTATTCAGCATCTTCGACGCCTCGTCGATACGCTCGGCAGAGCTGTTCAAGGGGGGATTCGGTGCCGAGTTCGGCGGACGCCTCTCGTCAGTCCTCAACATCGTGACGCGCGAGGGGAACAAGAAACGCTTCGGAGGAAACGCGGGCATGGGGCTCGCATCGGGCCGGCTGCTCGTCGAGGGCCCGTTCGCATGGGAAGGGTCGTCGTGGCTCATCGGAGCGCGAAAAAGCCTCTTCGGGCGCGTCCTGAATCAATTTGTTGACACAAAGAACTACCCGTTCGACTACTACGACGTCACAGGAAACCTCGACCTTCACATCGGGGAGAACTCGCGCCTCGCTGTCCATAGCTTCTTCTCCGGTGACCGACTCGACAATTCATCACCACAGCAGCCGAACTACAACTGGTACAACAACGCCATCGGTGCGAACCTCAGACAGATTTTCCTCGAGGGTCAGTTCTACGGGGATTTCTCCCTCGCATTTTCGAAGTTCAGCGCGTCGCTCGATCCAAAGCTCCACCCCGCTCTCAAGCCGCAGACGAGCTCTGTCGCCGACAGGATGCTGCGCGCCGATGCAACGTATGTCCTCGGGACCGGGGACCAGATCGGCTTTGGCGTCCTTTTCCATATCGTCGATGTCGGCTACTCACTCGTGAACTCCGCAAACATCCCCCTCAGCAACAGCGACATTCTTCCGGAGGGAGTCCTCTACTGGAAGCTGAAGTACCTTCGGATCCCGAATCTCACCACCGAGGCAGGGCTCCGGGTCAACTACATCGACCTCCTCGATGAGGCGCACGCCGCATTCGAACCGAGGTTGAGCTTCCGGTACCATGTCTCCCCGCTCCTCGCCGTGAAAGGGGCATTCGGTACGTACCACCAGCGCCTGATCACCCTGAGCAACGAGGACAACCTCATCAACCTGTTCGAGATGTGGTACCCTCTCCTCTCCTCGAGCCGTATCCCGGCAGAGGAGGCGGAACACTACGTCGTCGGCGTCGAGGCGACGTTCTCTCCCGCGCTCGACGCAACGTTGGAGCTCTACACGAAACCAATGAAGGTGCTGTTCGGCTACAACCTGAACAAAGTCGACCAGCACGACCCAGACCTCATCCAGGGAACCGGGAGCGCGTCGGGCGTAGAGCTGCTCCTGAGGTACCAGACGCCCGCGCTGCGCGGCTGGGTCTCCTACAGCTATTCGACAACAAGCCGCACGTTCAACGGCATCACGTACCCGCCGCGCTACGATCGCCGCCACACTCTTCACGCGATCGCTTCCTGGAGTTTTGCAGAGGGGTGGGAGCTCGGTACGCAGTGGGAGTTCGGGAGCGGCCTTCCTTTCACGCCGATGACAGGCTACTACGACCGCGTTCCGTTCGACGGCATGCCCGACGGTCCGGGTTATGTGGCGGAGCGCGGGATTCCCTATATGCTCCTCGGCACAAAGAATTCGGAGCGCTTCCCTCCGTATCACCGCCTCGATATGAGCATGAGGAAGCGGCTAAAGATTGCAGATCTTAAAGTTGTCATCTCGGGAAACATCGTGAACGTCTACAACAGGAAGAATATCTTCTATTTCGACAGGGCGACGGGGGCCCGCGTGAACATGCTCCCCTTCCTCCCCTCTGCAGACGTCTCTGTGGAGTTCTGAGGCATGAGAGCATTCCCCCTTCTCATCCTTGCCGCGGCTCCCATCCTCTTCTCGAACTGCCAGCAGACGTTTGAACCGAAGGGAGTCTACACGCCGATGCTCGTCGTCGATGGGATCCTCGACGAACGGCAGCAGGACCTGATCGTCCGCGTGAGCCACACCTACAATCCGCCCGGCTACGACCCGACGGAGTATCGCGTAGGCCTCTCAATCCCGGGGGCCCGTGTGACACTCGATGGTGGGAGCCTCGGGTCATGGGCGCTTGCGGAGACGACGCTTTCCGTCTCTGATATCCATGGGAACACGTCGATGAGTGCGTATGTCCTCCGCAATGCAGACCTCGAGGGGATGAGGCGCTACACTCTCACAGTGGAGGCAGCCGGTTATCAGTCCGTGTCAGCTTCGACAGTCATGCCAAAGATCGGCGGGATAGGTATCGAGGCGGCGCTCTCCGAGGACTCTACGCTCGTGAACACGGGCTATATCATCTACTACACGCCGCAGCGTGATCCTTCGACGAAAGGGGTTCTCGCGCGCCTCTGGATCCGGTACCTCGCGCCCGATCCGGACCACGCGGAGGTGACGACGCCCGACAGCCTGGAAGTACCCTCCAGCACGCAGGTGATCTCAGGGATAAACACACCTGTCTATCCTAGACTCGACAGGGTCGGCGCCGATGCGGTTCAAAGGGCTTCATTCACACTTGACGCAGCACAGTACGCGCTGGAGAAACTTAAGGGCAGCCGGCCGAACCCGGGCTCGATTCAGGTGAAGGGACTCGCGTTTCATCTCATCCTCCTCGACCGGCCTGCGTACGATTACTATCTCATCACGCACGGGTTCAACGACCCCCTCAGTGTGCGGACCGATCAGCCGGACTATTCAAACGTTCAAGGCGGGCTTGGCTTTTTCGGTGCCGTTGCGGCCGGGGATGTGGCCATCAGACTTCCCCATTCGCTTGTGCTGAGGTACAAACTCACCGACGCACAGCTGTGATCCAGCCCGCCGAGGCGTGCTGTTGGTTGAGTGCGGACCACTTTTGCTTTTTTGACGGTTCTTTAATATATTGCATGATCGGATGTTGGGTGAAACAGCACACAGTTACCTGAAGAGGAATTGAATGGCTCATCACGCATCAGCGCTGAAACGGCACCGGCAGAGCGAGAAGAAGCGGGAGCAGAATAAGGGCTCTCGTTCGAAGATGAAGACTGCTGTGAAGCGTGTTCGCTCGGCAGCGACAAAGGAAGAGGCAGCCGCAGCATTGACGACGGCCGTTTCGATCCTTGACCGCCTTGCCGCCAAGGGGATCATCCATAAGAACATGGCGGGGAACCAGAAGGGGAAACTTACCCGTCTCATGAACAAGATCCCCGCCGAGGCTGCGAAGACCTAACCCGGCTATTCACTCCATCCGCCCGCGAGCGGACATGGCTGTGCAAAGGCATCTCTCGTCTATTGGGAGATGCCTTTGCTTTTCTCGCCTCCCCGGCCCGCTTCACGTGCGACGCAGACGAAGGGACCGAAGAGGCAGTCTACTTCACGACGACGAGCGTCTTCACCTCCACAGAGTGCGGCCCCTGCAGGCGACAGAGGTAGACACCGCTTCGCATATCTGTCGCGTCGAGGACGAAGGCATGATCGCCCCGCTCGAGCTCTCTGTTTACCATCTCCCGGACTTCCCTTCCGAGCGCATCGAAGACCCGCAGCGCCACATGTTCCCGCACCTTCAGCGAGAAGCGGATCATCATGAGCGGATTGAACGGGTTCGGGAAGGCCTCAAGATCGAGGGGCGCCTCAACGGTCTGGCGGGCTTCGACACGTGTGACGGGCAGCTCGGGCATCTCCATCGTATTTCCTTTTGCCTTCAGCAGAAGCGCATCCTGTTTTCCTGCCCCGCCGCTTCCCGTCTCTCCGGCGATGTAGATGAACTCACCGTACGTCGCCATCCCATGCGCCTCGTCGGTCCCGGAACCACCCCAGGTTTTGAATGACCGGACGTTTCCGTTCGTGTCGCACTTGATCAGAACGACGTCGTTTCCACCTGCCCCGTAGCTATCGGTCTTTCCCGTCACGTACACCAGGCTGTCGCCGACGACTGCGACCGCACGTGCAGATTCACCCTTGTCTCCTCCCCACAGCGTCTCCCAGACCCTTCTGCCCGATTTCGTGGCCTTCAGGAGAAGAATCTGAGAGCCCCCGGTCTGGCTCATCTTGATCCCGACAAGGTAGAGGTACGGACCCTGTTGCGTCATACCATAGGCGTCCTGGTAGATCGTACCTCCCCATGTCGTGTGCCACCGGTAGCTGCCGTCTTTCCGATCGAACGCCGCAAGAAGGACGTCGCCCCCGAGCAGCTCCCCGCCGTTGTATCGTCCCGCAACATACACTGTACTGTCATCGAGAACGATCTGGCCGTTTGCCTCGTCGAACCCCGGGGACCCCCACACGCTGCTCCATTCAAGCTTCCCCGCATAGTTAAGTTTCTGCAAAAAGATGTCCATCTGTGACGACGGACCTTCCGTCCATCCGGAGATGTAGATTCCATCGTCCGCCGCGACGAGTCCGTCCACCTCCTCGTACCCGTACCCCCGGCCCCATGTGTACTCCCACAGGAGCCCCCCGCGTGCGATGTCGTAAGCAAGCACGACCGCCTCTCCAGATCCCGGTGCCCCGGAGGAGTCGGTTCGGCCGGCAACGTAGACGCAGGGAGCTTGCACCACGGTGATGAACGCCTTGTCGTTGAACGGTCCGCCCCAGCGTTGGCTCCTCCAAATCTCGCGACCTTCAGGTGAGAACTTGTAGAGACAGATGTCGAAGTACCAGGAGAGGAAGGGAGTCT
>PEWR01000060.1 GCA_002779395.1 Ignavibacteriales bacterium CG07_land_8_20_14_0_80_59_12 | reverse complement strand
CTTGTCATTGCATTGATGCCCATCTGCTGGCCGGCCATCTGCTGGAGCTGCTGAAGAAGTGTTTGCATCCCGCCCTGCCCTCCACCCTGCATCATCGCCTTGAGCGATTGATCCATGATCGACGCAGCACGGTTCAGTGCCGCCATCGCTGCTCCCTGTTGCTCTGATGCATAGACGCCGTTCCGCGATTCGAGTCCGGTCATGGCTCGGTTCATCTGCGCGAATGCCTTGCCGAGCTCCTTTCCCATCTGCGGCGTCACGGCAAACGTCTTCTGTGAAAGCTGAAGAAGATTCCCGACGACATTCCCAAGATCGCCGATGAGGTTCGCCTGTTCCCGTCCGGCATCACGGAAGCGCTGAGAGTTCGGATCGAGTGATCGCGTGTCGTTCTTGAGGTTCTCCTCACGCTGCGAAAGCGTCAGGACATCGTTGATCGCCTTGCGAAGCTTGTTGACAATCTCCTTCTTCTGGTTCTCCTGGAGCGCCTTTTGTGTCTCGTCCATCGCCTGCTGGAACTCGGAAAGTGCCTCGCTTGCTTCTTGCTGGCTTCCCTGAGCCTGCTGCATGTTGCCGGACTGGAGGTTCTGCCGCGCCTGCCGCATTTTCTGGGCGACCTGCCGCGAAGAGAGTCTCTCTTGCGCCTTGGATAGCAGCTGGAGCGGCATTTCTCCCGGGAACTCTTCCATCTGCGACTTCAACTGTCCCAGCTCCTGCTCCATCGTTTTCAGTCGCGACTCGATGTCGGCCTGCTTCCTCGCAAGCTCCTCACGCCGGCGCGCATCCGACGGATTCGTCTGCTCCGCCGCCTTCTTCAGCTCGTCCTGCGCCCGCTTCAGCTCCTCGGCGCGCTTCTTCATCTCGTCGACTTTCTGCTCGATCTGAATCCGCTTCAGAAGGTTCATTGTCCTCTCAATGCTCTGGCGGAACTGCTCCTCCGAGAAGGTGAGGTTCTTCATCGCCTCGCGCAGTGCATCGGGATTCATGTTCTGCATCGCCTGCTGCATCTTCTGAAGCGCCTGCTGAAGCTCAGGCGAATTGAGCTCGCTCATCAGTTTCTGCAGCTCCATGTACTTCTCAAGCGTTTGCGGCGAGAGAAGCTGGTTCTGGTTCATCTGTCGGACGACCTGGTCGAGGCTCTCCGCAGTCTTTTGAAGCTCCTTCTTCAACTCATCGTACCGCTTCGCGACGTTCTCAAGCTTCTTCTGGTTCTGCCAGTCGAGCTTCTGGTTTTTCAAGAACTCCTGGTTGACCTCCTTGATCGCTTTCTCGATCTTCTCCGCCTCCTGCTTTGCCTGCTCGAGGTCACCGGAGATGTTCTTATGCTCCTCGTTCACACCGGCGATGATCTCCTCAAGCGAAGCGAGCCGCACGACGTACGATTCGCTCCGCCCGGACTTCGGTCCGCGGACGACATCGTTGTCGAAGATTTCGGCGTAGTACTGGAGTGCATCCTCAGGGACGAGGTTGAGCCCAGTGAGGTCCCAGACGAACTCGACCGACTGCTCGCCTCCCTGCGTCGAGGAGAGCGGGACGTCGACGTACCGGTCGCGGCTCCACGGTCTCTCGTACTTCGAGTGGATGAGACGGTAGCCAATCCTCAGCTTCGAAAACCCGAAGTCATCCTTGATCGTCATGGCAAGCAGAAGCTGCATGCTCTCGCCAAGGTCGGTGTTGCGTCCCGGCTGCATGACCGCGACCGACGGCGGCTCATCGGGGAGGAGTATGATCCTGTACTCAATCGGTTCAACGCTCGGAAGTCCGCTCGTGTCCGCGAGCGTGATGTGGTAGCTGCCGTTCGAATTCACCTGGAAGGAGCCGAGCGCCTGGATGCCGGAAATGGACATCGGCTGGCGTGTGCTGTCGCCGAAATGGATCGCCGCGGAGCGAAGCTCCTTGCTCGAAGCGACCTCAAGCGACGCTTTCGTGCCGGGCAGCGCACTGATATCACCCACGTTGTCATCGAGATATCGCGGCGAAAGCTTTGTGTACACGGGAGGCGTGAGAAGAACACGAAGGTTCTTCACGACGGGACGGTCGACCACGCTCAGCCGGTACTCGTCACTCCGGTACCCTCTGACCTCCGCCTCGTACGCCGTCGTCACCCGAAGAGAGTGAAGGACCGTCCGGAAGAGGTTCACACTGTCGGGTTGAAGGACGACATCTTCCTGGTCTTCAACCGTCCTTGTGAGATGGAGGACAAGCTTGTCGGCGGCCGGGCCAATGACTCTAATCACAACCGGCACGTCGGCCCCCTTGAGGACTTCCCTTGATCCCGGCAGGACGCTGAAGTGATACGGTGATGGAGCGGCGAACCTCTCCGAAAAGCGGGAGACGCGGTTCAGCGCATCAAGGAAGCTACCGGGTGCAGGAATCGCGACCAGAAGAGCTGTGGCCAGGCTGAGGGCGAACCAGCGGCGGGCGCGGAGAAATGGTTCGCGGTCGACAAGATGCGTGAACGACACCCGGCCCTCCTTCGAGATTTCGTCCCATATATGATAGAGCGCAATCTCCGAGAGTTCCGGCGAATAGAGCTTGCTGTCACGGCTCTCATATACCTCAAGCGCATCGAGGAGACGGTCGGCAAGTCCGGGCGTCTTCCGTCCGGCAACGTGTGCTGCATCATCCCTGCTCCACGTCGAGAGCATGCTGCGAAGACGAAGCGCGGGGACAACAATGAAATAGGCTGCAAGGCCGATGGATCCGGTGACTCCGATGATCACGAGTCCGGTCCGGACTGTCGGCGACAAATAGAGCAGCTCGTCGGCGAGGACGGCAGCGGCAAACCAGAGCACTGCAGATGCGCCGGCGATGAAGCATCCGCGAAGAACCTCCGCTCGATGGAATGCGCGCCGCAGCGCTTCGAGGCTCGCATTCAGGTATCCGTGTATCTCGGCCGCTTCCATTACTCTGTCAGTGCGTCAACGCCCACACAACGAGGTTTGTTCCGAACTGAAGGGCTTCAAGATGCCTTTGCGGTGTGTCGCCGTGCACCTCCGGATCGTTCCATCCATCGCTCGGATTCGATTCGTAGGTGTAGTACACGGCAAGCCGGTCGCCGATGAACATGCCGAATCCCTGCGGCGCTTTGCCGTCGTGCTTGTGGATCTTTGGGACACCGTTGGGAAAATCATAAACAGAGTGGTAGAGCCCGTAGGAAAACGGAAGCTCGATCAGCTCCTTGTCCGGGAAGACTTTCTTGATCTCGCGGCGGAACGCCTTGTCCATACCGTAGTCGTCGTCGGCATAGAGGAATCCGCCGTTCTCGAGATACGTGCGAAGCCTGCGCACCTCGGCGTCAGAGAATGAGACGTTCCCGTGTCCTGTCATGAAGAGAAACGGATAGGAGAAGAGGTTATCGCTCGAGATGTCGACCGGCTCGTAGCGCGGGTTGACATCGACGTTCGTACCTTCACGAACGAACGTGAGGAGATTCACTTCCTCGTTCGGGTCATTGTACCAATCTCCGCCGCCGTTATACTTCAGGCGCGCAATGGTGAAGGCGCTCCCCGGAGCACCGCTTTGCGCCGGACTCAAATTCACCGCCGCTATGACGAGGAGAACGAAAACAAATCTCGGGCGCACGTTCCTTGGTTCCATCATCAAGCTGTAATGAAAATATGATCAAGGTGCTCCTAAGAAACAACGATTCCTCGCCACCAGGGGTGTGCGCGGTTCGATGGAGCCGACCTGAAGGGTGAACCCCATCAGAGGGAGGGTACTTGCATTTCTGTCCTTTTGTCGCGATTATTTCTTGACCTACGACAACGAACCTCAATCAGAAGGTCATTGCAGGGCCTTCTCCTGGCCGAAGCCCGCCATGGCGGACTTCGGCGCTTGGCTCCTTGCAATGACTTCTCCAAATGGGTTCGTTTGCTGGTTCATTCGGACCGCACACATGAACGACGCCGCTGCCATCGTCAATTCGTTTCCGTTTGCCGTGAGGTACTACTGGAACTACCAGTACCGCCTCGGGAGGGAGCACATCGTCCCCTACCTCAGAAAACGCGGGATCGATCTTCGCGGCATGAATGTGCTCGAGATCGGGGCCGGAGAAGGCGGCGTTCTCGCGGCGTTCGCGGAGGAGGCGGTGGCGCGCGCGATAGGATTCGACATCCGAGAGGTTGTCGTCCGAAACGCCAACGAAATCGCAACGAAGATAGGGAATCAGGCGCATTTCTTTCAGCACAACATGTATGATGATCATATTCCGCAGGAGTGGGTCCACAGTTTTGACCTCATTCTCATGCGTGACGTGATTGAGCATCTCGACGACACGCAACGGAACATCCGCCGCCTCCTCGCATTCGCACATCCCGGGAGCCGCATCTTCATCACGTTTCCTCCCTATTACTCCGCCTTCGGCCCGCACCAACACACGCTGAAGAACCTTTCGGGGAAGATCCCATTCCTCGGGCTTCTTCCCGATTCGCTCTTCGGCCGGTTGATTTCGTCGGGGAGGGAGGCGGACCGCGTGGAGGTGAGCCGGCTGCGACACATACGCCTGACGATACGGAGATTCAAGCGCGCAGTTCGGGCGTCTGGACTTGACATTCTCGATGAGCGTCTGTTTGTCTTGCGGCCGGTGTTCAAGATCAAGTTCGGCGCGCCGGTCATCGGGAGCGGTCCGCTAAAATACCTGCCGCTTCTACGCGAGTTCCTCACGACGGAGGCGTCGTACCTGCTTGGCGTGAAGTGAGAGGAAGAGTTGCCCGACTACTCCGCAGGCACTGCTCCGTTTACGGGGAGCGAATACTTTACCGCGTTGCTCACAACACTGACGGATTCCGGCCTCATCTCTTCCGCTTCTTCTTCTGCTCGAGGCTGAAGTTCGCGAACTTCTTGAAGATGCCACCTTCCTTCTTCGGCTCAATCTTCCGGAGCGGGGTGCCGTCGTGCTTCTTGTTGATCCAGACCTGCTGGACAATCGCGATCAGGTTGAAGACAAAGTAGTAGAGGTTGAGGCCCGATGAGAGACTGTTGAACATGACGAAGAAGAGCGCAGGCATCATGTACACCATGGCCTTCTGCTTAGGATCCTTCATCGTCATCGCCTGCTGGATCAGCATCGTGATGCTCATGAGAAGTGCAAGGCCGCTGATCTGCGTCATCCCCAGAACCGGGAGCGGCTGGCTCCACGTCATAATGCTGTCCGGGACGGAAAGGTCTCTGATCCACCAGAAGAACGAGGCCTGGCGCAGGTCGATAGTCGACCGGAAGACGGCCCACAGTGCGTAAAGGATAGGCAGCTGGAGGAGCATCGGGAGGCAGCCCGCAGCCGGGTTGATGCCGTACTCCTTGTACAGCTTCATGATTTCCCGGTTCATCTTCTGCTGATCGTCCTTGTACTTCCCGCGGATCTCCTGGATCATCGGCTGTGCGGCCTGCATCTTCTTCATCGAGACCATGCTCGACCGCGTAAGCGGATGGAGAAGGAACTTCAAAAAGATCGAGAAGATGATGATAACGAGGCCGTAGTTGGGGATGACGTAGTGAACGATCCTGAACACTGGTATGACGAAGTACTCGGCAATCGGCTTGATGATCCACGCCGCCCCCAGGCTCATAATCTTGTCGAGGTCCAGATTGAACGACTTCATCAGACTGTACTCTAGCGGGCCGAGGAAGACTGTGATGTTCACCTTCTCGTCGGGATTCCCCTTGTAAGGCATTCTCAGCGCAACGCTGTAGGTACGCTTTGTCCCGCTCTGAGGAAGCGGCATCTCGATGCCCGCCATGTAGCTTCCTTGTGCCTTCGGGGTGCGCGGGATCATGATGAGCGCGAAGTACTTCGTCCGCGTGGCGACCCAGTCGGTCGTTCCGGCAGAGTTCGATTCCACCTTCTCGCCTATCTTCGATGCGGCGATTGAGCTGAGTTCGCCGCCCGCGTATGAGTATGCCTCGGAGAAACTCGATTCGTCGACGCTGTTCTCTTCTGCGTAGCGGACGCCGTGCTCCCAGACAATCTGGTACTCATAGTTGGCGATAACGCCGGCCATGTTCTCGAGCGAGAACGTGCAGTCGAACGAGTACTGGCCGTTTCTGAAGACATAGTGCTTCACAATGCGTGCGGAATCGCCGACCGGAAGGACGAAATCTACGCTGACAGAGTCCTCTCCCTTGAGGACTGTCTGCTTCCATGACGGGAAGTCACTCTTGAAGCAGAGGTCGTGCGTGTTGATGAGCTTACCGTCGCTTGTGCCGAAGAGCATGCTGAGGTCGCCGCGCGAGTTCCAGTCGACAAGCTGCACCGGGGCGCCGTTCCACGTTTTGAAATCCTTCAGCTCCCACTTGCGGAGGAGTCCACCCTTTGTCGAGAGCTCGACGGCGTAGAGATCGGTTATGATCAGGATGTTCCTTTCTTCGCCCTTCGCAGCGCCCGCGAAATATCTCCCGAGCGTGTCGATAGGAGCCGCCGTAGCGGCCGGAAGTGGTGACTCACCGATCGCTGCAGGTTTCTGTGGCGCTGTCTGTGTACTTTTTGCCCTCGTCGTGTCAGGCGTGCTCGCGGGCGGCGGCGGTGTCGATGGGACACTGAGCCACATCCAGACGAGAAGGATGAAACCGATGAGAACAAATGCAAGCACGGTTTGCTTGTCCATTACACCTCCAGGAGTCTGCAGTGAACGTTACGGGACAGGATCATAGCCGCCCGGGTTGAACGGGTTGCATCGGAGTATGCGGCGCACGGTTAGATAGCTCCCCCTTAGAGCGCCGTGTTTTCTTAATGCTTCAACTGAGTAGTGCGAGCAGGTTGGATAGAACCGGCACGAATTGGGGAGAACGGGGGAAAGAAGAATCTGATATGAACGGACGAACAGAACGAGGAGATACTTCATCGCTTCACCCACCGGACTTTTCTTGCGGCGGTCCCACCTTCACAAGCCTTCCGGAAAGCTTCGCAACCAGACGATCAAGATCCAGGAGAACCTCCTGCATTTTGACCCGCCGCGGGTCACGAACATCCGGACCTCCGTGGTAAAGAAACACAATGTCGGCGCCGGTCTGCGCCTCGCGAAATGCGACGAGCAGGCCGGGGCGCGAACGGCGGTACGCTTCGCGCATCAGACGACGCGCACGGTTTCTTTGAACGGCGAGTCGGAAGGTCCCGGCGACCGCGAATCCAACGCGTACCCCCACTGAATCTGGCGACGTACCCTGATGCATGTGGAGACGCAGGAGTTCGCCTTTGACTGTGTTTCCTTCCTTGAAGACTGAATGGAAGGCCTCCCGCCCGCGGAGGATCTCCTCCTTTGAAAGCCCCCTTCCCCCTTCTCGTCCTTCCAGAGGTGACGCCAACGCATTCATCTTCCACTCGAGGACATGTGCCGCGAAAAGGAATTCAGGAACTGGGTCTCCGGGATGGAACTCGCGACCTCACCTCTGGTATGCGATCAATGGAGAAGTATGGTGAGACACCACGAGAGTGGTGCTATTCGTCGCTCACGGTGAGCTTATGGCGTCCCTTGGCCCGGCGGCGGCTCAGCACCTTCCGGCCGTTCTTCGTCTTCATACGCTCGCGGAATCCGTGCGTGTTGCGCCGTCTCCGCTGACTTGGCTGAAACGTCCGCTTCATGAGAAAAACACTCCACAACTTCTTGTGAGCAGGTGAACTTAAAGATAGAAATTCCGTGCCAGATTTACAAGACACCAAGGGGAATTTTCCAATTTCCCCTCTTGAAATCGTATCATCTCCTTCGTATACTTTTTCAACCGGAAGGACGACATCGGAGTATTGACAAGTTGTGGATAACTTTTCGCGCCCGCCCCTCCTCACAAGGTGCTTAAGCAGCTATGCCTTAGACCACGTTGACAACGTGTGGAAAATGCTGACGGTTATACTCTTCTCTCTTGAAATAATTACACTTATCGGCCCGCACTTCATGTGAACAATTTTTGGATAACTTTAAGTGACGTTTTTCCGGAGACCGTGGCTGTCAACAACTTTGTGGATAACTCAACAATAGCCGTGGATAACTCGGCTTACATAGCAGAAAACAGGAGGCTAACCGGTGGCTGTTGTGGAACTATCGAGCCCACCAGCACGGGCACAACTGGAAGCTATTTGGAATCAATGTCTTGCTGACATCCGCCAGACTGTTAACGCCCAAAGTTACAGGACTTGGTTTGAACCCCTTTCACCCGCGAAGCTTGAAGAGAGTGAGCTGACCCTCCAGGTTCCGAGCCAGTTTTTCTATGAATGGCTCGAGGAGCATTACTTCAAAGTCCTGCGCGCCGCGATCGAGACCCACTTCGGTCCGGCCATAGGGCTGAAGTACGCCATCGCAGACGAGGAACAGATTATCCCTTCACCATCCACTGCAGAGACGGCAACGCTCCTTCCTTCGGCCGCGCCTCTTCCGTCGTCGGCACCTGCGCTTCTTCCGAAGCGGAGCAGCTTTGAACTTCTCATCCGTGAGGCGAACCTCAACCCTCGCTACACGTTTGAGAACTTCATCAAGGGGGAGAGCAACCAATACGCACGGGCGGCAGCCCAGGCCGTGGCTAACAATCCGGGGGGCACATCATTCAACCCTCTTGTCCTCTACGGAGGTGTCGGCCTGGGTAAGACCCACCTCATCCAGGCAATTGGAAATTTCGCTCTTCTCCACGGAAAGGTCCAGCGCATCCTCTACGTACCAAGCGAGAAGTTCACGACTGACTTCATCGATGCGATTCAACGAGACCGGGTCAGCGAGTTCTCGAACCGCTACCGGAATGTCGATATACTCATTGTCGATGATATCCAGTTTCTCTCCGGCAAGGAGAAGACGCAGGACAGCTTCTTTCACACTTTCAACGAGCTTCACCAGCTCGGGAAGCAGATCGTTCTTTCGTCAGACAAGCCTCCGAAAGAACTCAAGGGCCTTGCTGAGCGGCTTATTTCTCGTTTCCAGTGGGGCCTCACCGCCGATATTCAACCACCAGACCTCGAGACCCGCATCGCGATCCTCCAGAAGAAGAGCGAAGATGATGGCGTCGACCTTGCACAGGAGGTGATCGAGTACATTGCGTCGAATGTGAAGACCAATATTCGCGAGCTTGAAGGTTGTCTCATCTCTCTCCTCGCCCGTGCATCAATCGAAAACAAACCGATCAACGTCGATCTTGCCCGCGAGGTGGTCCAGACCATCGTCACTGATGTCCGGTCGCCCATCAGCATCGAGTTCATTCAGCGCGCCGTCGCCACGTACTACGACATCCCGGACGACCTCCTCAAGGCAAAAACACGGAAGCAGGAGGTGGTGATCGCGCGGCAGGTTGCAATGTACTTGGCAAAGGAACTGACGTCCGCGTCACTCAAAACCATCGGACTTCATTTCGGAGGACGGGATCACAGTACGGTAATCCATGCCTACCAGACTGTCGAAGACGAGATGAGAATCGACGATCCGTTCCGCAACTCAATGACGCAACTTCGCAGGAAGATTGAACTCACGGGACGATGATGCTTTTCTTTCCACATATGTGTACATCCACTGTGGAAGAGTGTGAATCCAGTGTGCATAACTGGATGTTTGTGCTCTTTCACCCCACGAGAAACCAGAGGATGTGAAAAACCATCGTGTTATCCACGGTCTGTGCACATCATTCAACTGGACCAGAGTCTGTTGTCATACTCTCTTGCAGTAACTTTCATGAGTTCTTCACACTGTTCACAGACATTATAATTATCTTCAAAGAAGATATATCACTAATAAAAGGAATATAGTATGTCCCGACTTCTTCGAATCGCACACAGCCCGGACCCCGATGACGCCTTCATGTTCTACGGACTCTCACAGGGAGAGGTAACAATAGAAAACTTTACCGTTCAGCATATCCTCGAGGATATTGAAACGCTGAACCAGCGAGCTCTAAAGGCGGAATTTGAAATCACGGCAATCTCAGCCCACCTTTATCCGTTTGTGGCAAATCACTACTGGATTATGAGAACCGGTTCCA